>NZ_JBEBUX010000090.1:0-17183 GCF_040393045.1 Pollutimonas bauzanensis
GCCATGCAAAAAGGCCAAGCACGCAGGTCGTCCCAGCAACGTTTCAAATCTCCATTGCGCAGCGTGTCAGGTCCTATGGGGTGGTGTTGCAGCGACTTTCGGGGCGCCCGGCGTAGGGGCCGAGCGAACCGTAGGCGAAAGGAGCCCGAACGGGCGCATGAGCAAGGTTAAGCGATGTTCGGCGCCGCTGGGCGCCGAACCGGCCACGAGGAGCAAAACACCACCCCATAGGACCTGACACGCGGGCTAAGCAGAAAGCAGATACTCGGACCGCGACACACGGATCAGGAAGGAAGCAAGCTACTCAGACCTAACCCACGAGCTAAGAAAAAGCGGAAGTGTCAGACCTGACAAGCAGGTCTGCACAAAACCCTAATGCCTATACGCGCTCGAGAATAACCGCTATGCCCTGGCCTACCCCAATGCACATCGTGCACAGCGCATAACGCCCGCCAGTGCGATGCAACTGATTCACCGCGGTAATCGCCAGACGCGCACCACTGGCGCCCAAAGGATGACCCAGGGCAATGGCGCCGCCATTAGGGTTCACACGGGGATCATTGTCGTCCAGACCCAGCAAACGCAGTACAGCCAGACCCTGCGATGCAAATGCCTCGTTCAACTCAATGACATCCATCTGATCGATCGTCAGCCCAGCCAAAGCCAAAACTTTCTTCGATGCAGGCGCTGGGCCTATGCCCATGATGCGTGGCTCGACGCCCGCAGTCGCCATCGCTACAACACGCGCACGTGGGACCAGACCCTGTTCGCGCGCCATGGACTCCGATGCGACCAGCAAACCGCAAGCCCCATCATTGACGCCTGATGCATTGCCTGCCGTGACAGTACCGTCGGCACGTACTACAGGCTTAAGACGCGCAAGGCTTTCGAGTGTTGTCTGGCGTGGATGCTCGTCGGTATCAACCACGATGGGGTCGCCCTTTTTCTGAGCAATCAGTACCGGAACGATTTCAGACTTGAAGACACCGGCCAACTGCGCCGCAGCGGCTTTGTTCTGGCTTGCCAAGGCAAAAAGATCTTGATCGGCACGCGACACCTTGAATTGGTCGGCAACATTTTCAGCGGTTTCGGGCATGGAATCTACGCCATACTGCGCCTTCATCAATTTGTTGACGAATCGCCAGCCGATAGTTGTATCGAAAATGGAGGCACTGCGCGAAAAAGCGCTTTCGGCCTTGCCCATGACAAATGGAGCACGGCTCATGCTTTCAACACCACCCGCCAATACGAACTGCGCATCGCCTGAACGAATGGCGCGAGCCGCAGACCCGATGGCATCCAGACCGGAGCCGCACAGGCGGTTAATCGTTGCACCGGGAACGTCAATGGGTAAACCAGCCAGCAATGTCGCCATATGCGCCACGTTGCGGTTGTCTTCGCCCGCCTGGTTTGCGCAACCGAACAGGGTATCGTCCAGCCTGGCCCAGTCCACATCGGGATTACGTTGCATCAAGGCCTTCAATGGGACCGCGGCAAGGTCGTCGGTACGAACGGAGGCAAGTGAACCGCCATAGCGGCCAAACGGTGTGCGAACAGCATCGCAAATGAAAGCTTGAGTTGTCATGGTTTAAACCCGGAATTCAAAAAATGGAAGCACAGAAAAATCGTACGGCCTGCGGCTTAGCGAAAAACTTATGCCGCGATAGCAATTTTCAATCTTAGCGCACTACGCGGATAATCATCGATATCTCGCAATGATTGTCCGCAGTGTGGTCGCTTCAGAATAATCATCAACGGCAGCGCACCTAAAAGCAAAAACCCCAGTAGAAAAACTACCGGGGTTTCTTAAAAGCGGAGCGACCTGCCTATGCAGACCGTTTCTTGCGAACTTAACCCAGGTTAGCTGCGGCAAAGTCCCAGTTCACCAGATTCCAGAAGTGCTCCAGGTACTTTGGACGAGCATTTCGGTAGTCGATGTAATAGGCATGCTCCCAGACGTCACAGGTCAAAAGAGGTACGTCGGAGGTGGTCAGAGGTGTTGCTGCATTGCTGGTATTCACGATATCCAGCGAACCGTCCGACTTCTTCACCAGCCATGTCCAGCCCGAACCAAAATTGCCGGCAGCCGACTTGTTAAAGGCTTCTTTGAAAGCATCGACGCTGCCCCATTTGGCATTGATGCCCGCAAGCAGCGCGCCAGTGGGTTCGCCACTGTTTGGAGTCAGGCTGTTCCAGTAGAAAGTATGGTTCCATATTTGCGCAGCATTATTGAAAACACCGCCGGAAGATTTCTTTACGACGTCTTCCAGGGAGGCTGATTCAAATTCAGTGCCGGCCACCAGGTTGTTCAGATTGGTGACATAGGTCTGGTGATGCTTGCCATAATGAAACTCGAGCGTTTCTTTGGAGATGTGCGGAGCCAGGGCGTCGAGTGCATAAGGTAGCGGAGGAAGCGTAAAAGCCATGTTCAAATTCCTTTAAAAAACCAATCGAAAGGCCAAACAGCACATACAACGTGCCTGGCGGATAAATATCTGGCATTCACAGCAAGGCGTGTGCCTGTAGCACGGCGACACGTACACTGCCTTGACCTAGCTCAACGCCAAGCTGTTCGCCAACACACAAGTCTAACGCATTTTTGATGATCTTCCCTTCATCGTTACGTACTATGGCATAGCCGCGTCCGAGGATGTTTTTCGGACTAAGTGCTTCCAAGGTTTGCGAGGCAGCATCTAACCGTTGACGCTGACGTTCCAGCTGGCGTTGGCTCGAAGAGAAAAGGCGCTGCATTTGCTGATTGACCTCGCTGCGCAACTCGGGCAACCGCGGCTGCGCATGCGCCAGCTTGGCCCTGAGCAGGGCCAGGCGCGCAGCGCGATGCTCTTGCGGAGCGGCTGCAGCTCGGGCTAAACGATGCTTCAGGCTCTGCAACCGTTCGTTTTGCTGCTGTAGCCGCTGCTGAGGCGAGACCAACGCGGCCACGGCACGATCCAGCCGCAACGAGGCGCGTTCCAGCAAACGATGATGCTGCGTCCCCAAAGCGCTAAAAGCCGCATCCAACTGATTCAAGCAGGTTTGGCGAGTACGGCAACAAAGCTCGGCCGCGGCTGTCGGCGTGGGCGCACGCAAGTCTGCAACAAAATCAGCGATAGTAAAGTCGGTTTCGTGCCCTACTCCACTGATTATGGGGATTGGACTGGCAACGATGGCCCGGGCCAGGCGCTCGTCATTGAAGCTCCATAGATCCTCGAGACTGCCGCCGCCGCGCACCAGCAAAAGCGTATCGACCTCGTTACGTGCGATCGCTTCGTTTAGCGCCTGCACGAGCTTGCCCGCAGCGTCCAGCCCCTGGACGGGGGCGGGATAGACAATAACCGAAACATGAGGAGCGCGACGTGCAAGCGCCGTCAATACGTCGCGTAACGCGGCAGCAGCCAGGGAAGTAACCACGCCAATGGCCAGGGGCATGGCTTTAATCTCGCGCTTGCGGTCTGTATCGAATAACCCCTCGGCCGCCAGCTTTTCCTTGAGCAAAAGAAATGCCTCGTGCAGATCACCCCTGCCAGCCCTGCGCATGCTCTCGACCTGTAGCTGATAATCCCCGCGAGGCTCGTACAGCGTGACGTTGACCCGAAATTCAAACCGTTCGCCAGGTTTCGGAATAAACCCGACCGCCTGCGCCCTGCCCCGAAACATGACGGCCCGCACTGCTGCGCCTTCGTCCTTGATCGAAAAATACCAGTGACCCGACGCGGCCTGGGTAAAGTTGGATATTTCCCCACGAACCCAAATGCGCGAAAACTGGCTTTCCAGCAACTGCCCTACCTGGCGGTTAAGCTGGCTTATTGTCCAAACGCCTTCTCCGGCAACTTCCCTACCATCTAAATCCATAAGAAATCCGTATTAGCTTTAATTCTGTCCACAGCAGAAATCATTTTGTCAAATTGGTGAAATATCAATCAAATCCCACCTACAGATCAAAGAACCCTTTAAGCAAACGTCGCAACATATTGATATATAACAATAAATACCAAATAACCCTGGTGAGCTGAAATTAGCCATTGAACCTCAAGACCTATCAAATAGCGGCTGTCAGCTAGCTTATCCACAGAATTATCCACAGATTTTGTGGATACTCTCTCGAAAGCACCATTACACGCCATTTGGCCTATATTTTTTAGGCCACACATGTGTTTAGAAGGTACGCCTTTCGCTAGGCGCATACCCACGCCGCTTCCCGGTTGCATACTTTCCAGAAAACCCAAAACTGGCATGCGTTCCGATAATACCGCCCATAAGGTGCTATCGATTGTAAAATGCAGAGTTCGACCTAACCATACACGGACGGAGACAACATTGCTCGAAATCATCCACGCGGCAGGCTGGCCTATATGGCTGCTGGTTGCCACCTCCGTTCTCGGCTTGGCCCTGATTATCGAGCGGTTCTTGTCTTTACGCTCCAATCAGGTATTCCCGCCTCGGCTGCCTGGCCAGGTATTAGAACTGCTCAGGCAAAAAAACGATAGCTCCGAAGCGGTACTTCGCCTGGCGGGCAACTCGCCGCTGGGGCGCGTGCTCGCGGAAGTCCTTGTCAATCGCGGCGAATCCCACGCCTTCCGTCTGGCGGCAATCGAAGATGTCGGCAAAGACGTAGCACACCGCCTGAATCGGTACTTGCCCGCCCTGGCCACCATCGCCGTTGTTGCGCCATTAATGGGTTTATTCGGGACGGTCGTCGGCATGATAGAAATTTTCGCCTCGTACACCCCCTCAGGGGGCGACCCGGCGCAATTGGCGCGCGGCATATCCATCGCGCTGTACAACACAGGGTTCGGCATTATCATCGCCATCCCCGCCCTTATCTTTCACAGATACTTCCGCTCGCGTGTCGATCATTTCCTACACCAGATGGAACGCGAAGCCAGTGTGCTCAATCGTCTTGTCAGCCGCGAGGCGGCACTATGAACTTCCGCCGGCGTCAACCCGACGACGAGCCGGAAATCAACCTGATTCCCTTGATCGACGTGTTGCTGGTCATCCTCATCTTCCTGGCGGCTACGACTTCGTTTACACGCTTCAGTCAACTGAAGGTCTCGCTACCCCAAGCCCAAGCTGGCTCAGCCGATCTTGATGCATTGAATATCGCCATCAGCCAAGAGGGACTCTATGCGCTGAACGGTCAACTGCTGGCTGGCACTTCCAGCCAAGAAATCGCCCAGGCGCTATCAAGCGCGGCCCGGAATAGCAACGAGGCCGTCCTGGTCATCAATGCAGACGCGCAGACTACCCATGAATCCGTAGTACGCGTCATGGAAGCTGCGCGCTTGGCCGGTATATCGCGTGTCAACTTCGCCACGCGGAGCACGCCGTGAAAATAAGCGCGTTCTTAAGAAAGGCCATACAGACCGCCTGGCAACGCAAGGGCTTAGTCAGCACTCTTCTACTGCCGCTGTCTTTGCCCATGATGGCAGCGGCGGCCCTCAAGCATCGCCGTTATCAACGACAGCCCGAACTCGCGCACCACAGCCTGTTTCCTGTCGTGGTCGTCGGCAATATCTATGTGGGCGGCACGGGTAAAACGCCAGTGGTTATTGCCCTAGTGCAAGCTCTGCAGGAACGCGGCTGGCGGCCTGGGGTCATTAGCCGTGGCTACGGCGTAAAGGTCGGTGAACAGGCCCGATCGGGCCGGGGAAACCTGGCGGCGTCCGAGTTCGGCGATGAACCAGCGCTTATCGCGCGAACCACGCAAGCCCCTATTTCAGTGCATCCTAGCCGTGTTTTGGCCTTGAAACGCCTGCACAAAAAGTATCCGGACGTCAATGTCGTGATCGCAGACGACGGTTTGCAACACTTGGCATTGGGACGGGACCTTGAAATCGTAGTTCAAGACGGGCGCGGCACCGGCAACGGCCGACTTCTTCCCGCTGGCCCGCTGCGCGAGCCAGCCAGCCGCCTGCAATCCGTTGATTACCTGATCACCAACCTTAGCGACGGGCAAACCGAAGCCGCACCGATAGCCACGCTGGCTCACCAGCTAAGCATGCGCCTGGCGCCCGCGCGGCTAACACAACTAACCACCGGCGAATCCCTGGACTGGCCGGCATGGTTGGCCCAACACGGCAAAGAACCGATTAGCGCTGTGGCCGCCATAGGTCAGCCCGAGCGCTTTTTTTCGATGTTGACGGCAGCCGGCCTTGTCCTTGAAAAAACGATAGCGCTTCCCGACCATGATGCCTACGAACACTCGCCTTTTACAGCCCTCTCGTCGCCCTTCATTCTTATCACGGCAAAAGACGCCGTAAAATGCGAGCGCTTCAACGACCCCCGCCTTTGGGTCGTTCACGCGGCGGCACTGTTTTCGGACCCAGAGTGGCTGGATCACATCGAACAGCTGCTGCGCGTTATTGCCGATAAAAAAGCGGCTGTGGCCCGCTCGACGCACCAGGCATTAAACTCTGTACTTTAAACCCTAGCATTAATCTGGAGCTGCGCATGGAATCTCGCCTGCTTGAAATACTGGTCTGCCCGATTTGCAAAGGCAGCTTGCACCACGACCGCGAACACCACGAACTCATTTGCCGGGCCGACAAACTTGCCTTCCCTATCAAGGACGGCATCCCTGTCATGCTCGAAAATGAGGCGCGCGAATTGGCTGCCGACACATCCGCCTCTGGCACCCCCGCCTGAATCCCATGAGTTTTATCGCTGTTATTCCGGCACGCGCCGCCTCGACCCGCCTGCCCGACAAGCCACTGCTCGACATTGGCGGCAAACCCATGGTCGTGCGCACCGCGCAACAAGCAGCACTATCAGGCGCCAGCCGCGTCGTCGTCGCCACAGACGATGCACGTATCCAGGCTGCGGCGCAGCAACATGGCTTTGAAGCGCTGCTGACACGTCCGGACCACCCGACCGGTACGGACAGGCTTGCTGAAGTCGCGGCTCAATTGCAGCTTGCGCCAGATGTCATTATGGTCAACGTCCAGGGCGACGAACCCTTGATCGATCCGGAACTCATCAATCATGTTGCCCAACTACTGGCCGGACAGCCCGACGCGGCGATCGCCACATGTGCCACGCCCATCATTGCCGCCAGCGCGCTATTCAATCCCAATATCGTCAAAGTCGTGTGCACGCAGCAGCAACGTGCCTTATATTTTTCGCGCGCGCCTATCCCCTGGGCGCGCGACGCCCTGGCCGACGGTGTGCAAAAACTTGCTCCCGGCCTCCCCGCCCTGCACCATATCGGACTTTACGCCTATCGGGTTGCGTTCCTGCAGCGTTTCTCTTCACTGGAAGTCGGGCCGCTGGAGTCCTTCGAATCGCTAGAACAATTGCGCGCCCTGGAAAACGGCTATTCCATTGCGGTACATATCACCGACACTCATCCCGCGGCAGGCGTCGATACGGCGGACGATCTGGCCAGAGTGCGCGAAAGCTTCGTAAATCGGTTATAAATCGGCTTCAAATTCACCGACTCCGCGCCCGATAGCGACTTGATCAATTCAAGCCGTTATCGGACCGTGCAAAAATTGCTGCATTGCGGCATAATCGGAAAAAGTTATAAAGAACGAAACTCAGGAGGAATTCATGCGACTGATTCTGCTCGGTCCCCCCGGTGCGGGTAAAGGTACACAAGCGGCATTTATTACCGAAAAATTTGGGATCCCCCAGATTTCCACCGGCGACATGCTGCGTGCGGCGGTCAAGGCTCAAACAGCTCTTGGTCTTGAAGCCAAGAAAATCATGGATGCCGGCGGACTCGTATCCGACGATATCATCATTGGATTGGTCCGCGATCGTCTCCAGCAACCAGATTGCCTGAATGGCTATTTGTTCGACGGTTTTCCACGCACCATTCCACAAGCCGATGCACTCAAGAATGCCGGAGTTCCCCTGGATTTTGTGGTTGAAATCGTAGTGCCCGAAGAAAACATCATCGAGCGCATGAGTGGACGCCGGGTCCATCCTGCCAGCGGCCGCAGCTACCACACCAAATTCAACCCGCCCAAGACCGAGGGAATCGACGACATCACCGGCGAACCGCTGGTGCAGCGCGACGACGACCTGGAACAGACCGTACGCCACCGCCTCTCGGTATACCGCGAACAAACGCGCCCCTTGGTTGACTATTACTCCCAATGGGCTGACTCCGGCGCAGCCGAAGCCCCAGCTTATCGCCAACTATCAGGCCTGGGAAGCGTAGAAGAAATCAAAGACCGAGTCTTCCAGGCACTGGAGGCCTGAAGCAAAAAAGGGCCAGAATCGCATCAAAGATTGCGGCGAGTTCTGCGCCCCGGCATCGCACCAGACACGGGATGGCCTGCCCTTGGCATCGATCCCGCATTGCCGCCGAACAACTCCTCTCATCGGCAAACACCAACCAAAAACAATCGAGGCAAATTATGGAAATCAAGGATAAGGTATTTATCGTCACAGGCGGCGCATCAGGACTGGGCGCAGGCACTGCACGCATGTTGGTCGCCGAAGGCGCTAAAGTGATACTGGCCGACGTACAAGACGAAGCCGGTGAAAAACTGGCCGCCGAATTGGGCCAAACTTACGTGCATTGCGACGTTACCCAAGAAGCAGATGGCCAGGCAGCCGTCGCCGCCGCTCTGAAAGCAGGCGCCCTTTTCGGCCTGATAAGCTGCGCCGGTGTGGCGCCTGCCTCACGCACCGTAGGCAAGAACGGCCCCCACGCCCTGGACTTATTCCAGAAAGTCGTCATGATCAATCTGGTCGGCACCTTCAATATGTCGCGTCTGGCGGCAGCAGCCATGAGTGAAAACACGCCAGAGTCCACCGGAGAACGCGGCGTGCTTATTAACACCGCATCCGTAGCGGCTTATGATGGGCAAATCGGCCAGGCCGCTTATGCTGCGTCAAAAGCCGGCGTCGTCGGCATGACGTTGCCAATAGCACGCGATCTCTCCAAAGTCGGCATCCGTTGCGTGACCATCGCCCCTGGCATTTTTGGTACACCTATGGTTTTCGGGATGCCACAGGAAGTGCAGGATTCGCTGGCGGCAAGCATTCCATTCCCGTCGCGCCTGGGCCGCCCGGAAGACTACGCCAAACTCGTCAACAGCATCATCACAAACGAGATGCTCAACGGTGAAACCATACGTCTGGATGGCGCCATCCGCATGGCACCAAAGTAATAGAACGCCCTCATGAGCTTGCTTCGGTCTGCCGCTACTGTCAGTAGTTTTACCCTGTTTTCTCGTATAACAGGCCTGATACGCGACATTCTGATAGCCAGCTCTTTCGGCGCCGGGCCGCTGACCGATGCCTTTTGGGTCGCGTTTCGCATCCCGAATTTGCTGCGCCGGCTATTTGCCGAGGGCGCATTCTCGCAGGCCTTCGTGCCCATACTCGGGCAAGTACGAAGCACTCGCCCGCATGAGGACGTTCGAATCCTGCTTGATCGGGTTGCCCTGCTGCTGACTGCAGCGCTTATGGTAATTACCGTTGCCGGCATCGTCGCCACACCGTGGGTCGTCAGCGCCATGGCAAGCGGCATGCGTACCGCGGCGCGGCAAACGGAATTCAATGCGGCAGTCTGGATGACACGCATGATGTTTCCCTACATCGTGTGCATGTCGCTGGTAGCTTTTGCGTCCGGCGTACTTAATACCTGGAGCCGTTTTGCTGTACCCGCCTTTACGCCGGTGCTGCTGAATATCGCCATGATAGGCGCAAGCCTGTTCTTGACACCTTACTTTGACACCCCCATCTATGCACTGGCCGCAGGCGTCATGGTGGGCGGCGTCGCGCAATTGTTAGTGCAATGGCTGGCACTGGCAAGGCTGGGGCTGCTGCCGCGCTATTCGCCCCGGCTACGTCAGGCCTGGCAAGACCCCATCGTGCGGCGTATTCTGCGCCAGATGCTGCCGGCTATTCTCGGGGTCTCGGTGGCGCAAATATCACTCTTGATCAATACCAATATCGCGACTTGGCTGGCGCCAGGCAGCGTTACCTGGTTGTCTTTTGCCGACCGCCTGATGGAATTTCCGACTGCGTTGCTTGGAGTGGCCTTAGGCACCGTCCTGCTACCCAGTCTGTCGGCAGCGCATGCCCGTCAAGATCACGGTGCATACAGCGCCTTACTGGACTGGGGCTTGCGGTTGGTGCTGCTATTGGGCCTGCCTGCCGCAATGGGTTTAGCCTTGCTGTCGGATGGATTGGTAGCCACGCTGTTCAACTACGGCGCCTTCAGCGGGCACGACGTCCTGCAAACCCGGCTCGCCGTGATGGCCTATTCGGCAGGCCTGCTCGGCCTATTGGCAATCAAGATCCTGGCGCCTGGCTTTTATGCCAAACAAGACATACGGACGCCGGTAAAAATCGCCATTTTCGTGCTGATACTGACCCAGGTCTTCAACCTGATTTTCGTTCCCCGGTTCGCCCACGCCGGCCTGGCATTGTCCATAGGACTCGGGGCAACGGTCAACGCCCTGCTGCTCGTCGTACTATTGTGCCGCCGCAAACTCTATGAACCAGGGCCCGGATGGCTATGGTTCAGCCTGCGCATCATCCCTCCCCTTGCCGCACTGGGCGCCGTACTCTGGACGGCAAATCACTATTTGGACTGGATAGCCCTTGGCGCTCATCCGGGGCTGCGTGTATTATGGTTGGGCGGCGTTATGTTGGCCGCAGGATTTGCCTATTTTGCTGTGCTGTTTATGTGCGGGTTCAGGCCTATTGACTTTACACGTCGGCGCAAGTGATATAGAATAGCTGTCTTTGCCGAATAAACCTCACAGAAAAACGGATACGCAACACTATGGCCAATACCGCCCAAGCCCGTAAACGTGCTCGCCAGTCGGTTGAGCGCAACAAGCACAACGCCAGCCTGCGTTCTATGCTTCGCACGTCGATCAAACGCGTGCGTCAAGCTATTGACGCCGGTGACAAAGCAGCCGCTGCCGAAGTTTTCCAAAAAACTACCAGCATTATCGACCGCGTTGCCGACAAGAACATTATTCATAAGAACAAGGCTGCTCGCCACAAGAGCCGTCTTGCTGCTGCAGTTAAAGCATTAGCCTGATTGCTGTAATGGTTTAGTCGGCAAAGCAGTACGCAAGCTAACGCTTAGCTAAAACGGGACGCCCTTGCGTCCCGTTTTGCATTATGTTCGTCTGCGGTATAGTTCTGCTTGCATAAAAGCTTAACAACCGACATACGAGACAACAATGACAACAAGCAAACCCGTCCTGCTGGAACTTCTCCCCTTCCCATTTCCTGAAGCAGAAGAACGGTTGTCTGAACACTTTGACGTGATCAGACTCTGGAAAGAATCCGATCCCGAAGCCACCATAGCCGCTAAAGGGCAAGACATTACCGTACTGGTCACTAGTGCGATGACGGCCACTCGGGCTGAACTTATCGACAAGCTGCCCAATTTGAAAGCCATTTGCAGCAATGGGGTAGGTTACGATGCCATCGACGTCAAGCATGCACAGCAAAAAGGCATACAGGTCAGCAACACCCCCGATGTCCTGAATGACTGCGTCGCAGATGAAGCATTGGGCCTACTACTGGCCACGGCCCGCAAGTTAAGTCTGGCTGACCGCTACGTACGAGCCAACAAATGGGGTAAAGACGCCGGGTTTCCGCTGGGCATCAAAGTCAGCCACAAAAAAATCGGCATTGTCGGACTAGGACGCATCGGGATGGCCATTGCCCAACGGGCGGCCGGCTTCGACATGGACATACGCTACCATAATCGCAATCAGCGCCACGATGTCGACCTGACCTATGAACCCTCGCTGGTCGAACTGGCCGCCTGGGCTGATTTCCTGGTCATCGCCACCGTAGGCGGCACATCCACCCGCCATCTGGTCGACCAGCCCGTAATTAAGGCGCTAGGGCCCAATGGGATACTCATCAACATTGCACGCGGTTCGGTGGTAGATGAAACTGCCCTTGTCGATGCCCTGGTCAGCGGCGAACTAGGGGGCGCCGGCCTTGACGTCTACGCTTCGGAACCCAATGTCCCCGACGCCTTGAAAACACTGGATAATGTGGTGCTTGTGCCGCATATAGCCAGCGCCACGACAGAAACCCGGCTAGCCATGACCAATCTTGTCCTTGAGAATGCCGAGGCTTTCGCAAGCACGGGTAAAGTCGTCACCCCCGTACCGCCATTGTAATTCGCCCAAAACACCCCATGAATCCGTCTACGCTCATCGGCATCGTTGCCAGTATCCTGCTTCTTGGGGTCGTGCTTTTCTCGTCCGCTGAAGATCCCGGCTTGTTCCTGGATCTCCCCAGCCTGGGCATCGTCCTGATCGGAACGATGGCCGCCACCTTCATCAGCTACCCGCTCACCGAGGTGGTGCGGATATTCGGCCTGATCCGTACCGTCGTCCGCAACGAACGCCTGTACACGGCGCACGATATCGAGGATCTGGTTGCGATCTCCCGGATATGGATGACCGGAAACATACGGGCTGTAGAAAGCGCCCTGGAAAATATCTCCAACCCTTTCCTGAAAACCGGCGTACAGCTCGTTATCGACATGACACCGGAAGAAGACATTATCGACCTGCTTGAATGGCGCATTTCGCGGCTACGCGCTAAAGAACACGCCGAGGCCCAGTTATTCCGCGTGATGGCCAACTATGCACCGGCATTCGGGATGGTCGGCACACTGATCGGGCTGGTCAACTTGCTATTCTTGCTGGGCGACGGGGACATGACTGCCGTTGGCCAGCATATGGCGCTGGCGCTGATGACGACCTTCTACGGTGTCTTGCTTGCCAATCTGCTTTTCAAACCCGTGGCCGTCAAGCTGGAACGGCGCACCGAACAGCGCGTCGCACTGATGAACATGGTGTTGCAGGGTATATCGATGATGTGCCAGAAACGCAGCCCCACACTAATGCGTGAAACCCTGAATTCCTTCATGGCGGAATATCAGGACGAAATCAACGACCACAGCAGCCGCCGACTAAAAGCTGGCGCCGAGTCCTGACAGCACCCCATGCCCAATTCAAACACAAGCAGGTACGAGGCTCCGCTCAGTACAGGCAGGCGAAACCGGCAACCCGACAACCACTTGTCGCGCTTGGCCGCACGCCAACGCGAACTCGAGGCCGAGCTCGCAACGGCTCGCAAAGCCAATAAAAGCAGACCCGACCGAAAACGCTGGCACATCCAGCCGCCCGCCACCAAGGAGGATGAAGGATGGTTCTTGACCTACCTGGACGTCATGACCCTGCTTTTGGTGTTGTTGGTGGTCATGCTTTCATACTCAGGGAAAAAAACGATAGACGTCGTCAAACAAGCGCCGAGCGATGCTTCCCCCATCGTCGCCCTTATTCCTCCGCTGGGCGAGCTTCCCGCCGCCGTCGCGTTAAGCCCTATTCCGGCCAGCATCGGCCTGCTTCCGGGGGGCAATGGCCTGCTGCCTCAAGTAGGCCTACACCACCAACACCAGGCCGTGCCTGAGGCCGATGTCTCGAATCAAAACGTTGCGCTGCCAGAAGGGACCGCAGCAACTGAAAACGATAGCTTGTCGCCGGATACGGCATTAACCGAAGAAGTTGCCGCTGTAGAAAACAAAGATACGCCGGACAAATCAGAGACATCCGCAACGTATCTCCCGGCATCAGCAAATGAGGCCACCGAGCCGGCCCCAGATCAACCCTTACCTGCCGCTCCTGTCCCACCCGACATGCTTGCCGGCCTGCCGCTAAGCGAATTGGGCGATGACATCGATATTATCGTGAACGAAAGATCGGTAAGCTTTCGCATCAACAGTGAAATCCTGTTCGGCTCGGGCCAGGCCGACCTGAGCCTGGAAGGATTGGCAGTGCTTAAGCGCCTGGTTCCCGTCTTCAACAGTGTCAAGCATAAGATCACCATTGAAGGCCATACCGACTCAGTCCCTATGCTGCATAACCGCCGCTATCCCTCGAACTGGGAACTTTCTGGCGCCCGCGCGGGCAGCGTCGTGCGCTATTTGCAAGCTAATGGTGTCGCAAGCACACGCTTGCGGGCCATAGGCAATGCCGATACCCGGCCACTGGCTGATAACGCTACGCCCGAAGGCCGGGCAAACAATCGCCGCGTGGAGTTGGTGATGGAGCGCCAAGAAGACTGATTGGCTTATTCGGCCGGCGACGGCGGCTCGAGATCGCGCTCGGTAACCTGTAAATGATTGTCGGTGGCGAAGTCGCAAACAAACTTCCAGGCCAAGGGTTCGAGTTCGCGTAGACGTTTGTCCACCACCACACAACGAACCTCATCCAGGACGACAGGCACTACATAAGGCGAGTAAGTAATATGCCCGCCGAAAGACCCGGCGGGGCGAAACTGCGACATCACACCGGCAAGGCGCTCTGCCCAATCGCTGGGACGAAAACGCTGGCCTTCAAGTGTGAGACCGTGAATAACTAATTGCTGCACAAGATGTGTCATAGACTTCCGCGGACAAATCGTACCCATTTCAGGTGTACCAAACTTTCCCTGCGCCGCGAATTGTATATGATAGCCACTGATGCGGCCTGCTTGTCCCACGACGACGCAGGTCCTTAGCTAGAAATTCAGCCATAATTGATAGCTAAATCATTTTTTGCTGACGGCCACCTTGCAAGGTAAGATGGCTCTTTTAAACAAGGTTAACTATGTCCGGCCCCCAACCACAAACAGGTCCACTTCGGCATTTCCTGCAATTTCGCGACCTCTCGAAAACTGAGATCCAATATGTGCTGGAGCGCGCTCGCGTCATCAAGAACAAGTTCAAACGCTACGAGCCACACCACACACTGCATGACCGTAACCTGGCGATGGTGTTTGAAAAGGCTAGTACGCGTACGCGAGTCTCGTTCGAAGCGGGCATGTACCAGCTTGGCGGCTCAGTCATACATCTTACCACTGGCGACTCGCAACTAGGCCGCTCGGAACCCATCGAAGACACGGCGCGGGTAATCTCGCGCATGGTCGATCTGGTCATGATTCGCACTTTCGAGCAGACCCGTATTGAGCGCTTCGCCGCGCATTCCCGGGTGCCCGTCATCAATGGCCTGACCAACGAATATCACCCCTGCCAGATCCTTGCCGATATCTTCACGTTTATCGAGCATAAGGGGCCCATAGCGGGCAAAACAGTGGCCTGGATAGGTGATGGCAACAACATGGCCTATACGTGGCTCCAGGCGGCTGAAATTCTCGGTTTCCATTTGCATGTATCAGCGCCCGAAGGCTATCAACTGGATGCCCAACGTATAGGTCAACCCGTGCCGTCAGTGCTGAAGGAATTCGCCGATCCCATGGAGGCTTGCCAAGGCGCGCACTTGGTAACTACCGACGTCTGGACCAGCATGGGTTACGAGGCAGAAAACGAAGAGCGCCGCGAAGCCTTCGCCGATTGGCGCGTCGATGCCGAAATGATGGCTGTCGCCGATCCCGCTGCCCTCTTCATGCACTGTCTGCCTGCCCATCGTGGTGAAGAAGTTACCGGAGACGTCATCGACGGTCCGCAAAGCGTAGTCTGGGACGAAGCTGAAAACCGCCTGCACGTGCAAAAAGCGCTGATGGAATTTCTGCTGCTCGGCCAAATCGACTAAAGCAACACTCCATAGAACAAATAAAAACGGCATCCTTTACGGACGCCGTTTTTACTTTTCGGTATCGAACCGGGACTGTCCCGTTTACTCGTCCTTACCCTTTAACTGCGGCAAAGCGGAGCTGCCAGCCGGCAACAGCAAGCCCGCTTTGACATAGGTAAACAGCTTTTCGCGCGTATCAACGATATCCAGATTACGCATCGTCAATTGGCCGATACGATCCCGGGGCGAGAATGTGGACTCGCCCTTCTCCATGGTCAAGCGTTCAGGCTTGTAAGTCAGGTTGCCCGAACGTGTATCCAATATGGAATAGTCATTGCCGCGGCGCAGTTCTATCGTGACTTCGCCAGTAACGGCGCCCGCCACCCAGCGTTGTGCGGACTCACGCAACATAATGGCTTGCGGATCGAACCAGCGACCTTGATACAACAAACGACCTAGCTTGAGACCATTCATACGGTACTGTTCAATGGTGTCTTCGTTGTGAATGCCAGTAACCAGCCGCTCGTAGGCAATGTGCAGCAAAGCCAGGCCCGGGGCCTCGTAAATGCCACGGCTCTTGGCCTCGATAATGCGGTTTTCAATCTGGTCGCTCATACCCAGGCCATGACGCCCGCCAATGCGGTTGGCTTCGAGCAGCAGTTCAACGCTATCGCTGAATTCGACGCCATTAAGGGCCACGGGCTGGCCTTCGTCAAAGCGGACAGTCACTTCTTCACGCTTAACTTCGACTTCGTCGCGCCAGAAAGCCACACCCATAATAGGCTGCACAATCTTGATGCCCGAATTCAGGTATTCAAGATCTTTCGCTTCGTGCGTCGCGCCCAGCATGTTCGAATCAGTCGAATAGGCTTTCTCGGTCGACATTTTGTAGTCGAAACCGGCTTGGCGCATGTATTCGGACATTTCCGAGCGGCCACCCAATTCGTCAATAAAAACCTGGTCTAGCCAAGGTTTGTAGATTTTCAATTCAGGATTGGTCAGCAAGCCGTAACGATAGAAACGTTCAATATCGTTACCTTTATAAGTGCTGCCGTCGCCCCAAATATTGACATCATCTTCTTTCATAGCCGCCACCAGCATCGTGCCGGTTACGGCACGGCCAATAGGCGTGGTATTGAAGTAGGTGACGCCTGCCGTCGATATGTGAAAAGCGCCGCATTGCAAAGCAGCAATCCCTTCTGACACCAATTGCGGACGGCAATCGATAAGACGTGCTTCCTTGGCGCCGTACTGCAACGCCTTGCGCGGAATTTCGTTGTAGTCGGGCTCGTCGGGCTGGCCGAGGTTAGCCGTATACGCGTAAGGGATTGCACCTTTGTTGCGCATCCAAAGCAAGGCGGCACTGGTATCAAGCCCGCCAGAAAAAGCGATACCGACCTTCTGGCCGGTAGGAACGTCTTCGAGTATGGTTGTCATTGTTGATCTAAGGCCTAGTAAAATGAATTCAGCTAACGAGCATTATATCCTTGGCGCGCGGAGGCCTTCCATGACGGCGTATTGCAAGGCGCTCCGCCTAGCGATTGACTACCGTCAAAAGAGACAAACTATGCTTCCCAACACTATCAACCGTTTGATAAAATAACGTTATTGGGGGAGTAGCTCAGCTGGGAGAGCGCTGCGTTCGCAATGCAGAGGTCGGGA
>NZ_JBEBUX010000091.1:0-17145 GCF_040393045.1 Pollutimonas bauzanensis
CCTGTTGCTGCACCCGCAGCCCCAGTTGCCGCGCCAGTCGAAGAAGCCGCCATCGAAACCAAGCCTGCAGTTGCAAGCATCCCTGTCGAGCAGCCTAAGGCAGCGCCCACACCAGAGATTCAGCTTCCAACCGGCTTGGAACTGATCGAAACCAAGTTCGCACCTGTCGAAGTTCCCGTGACGCCGGTACGTCTTGGCCGGGCTCGCAAACCCGCAGCGGTCATCCCTAAAGATGACCTGCAGCAAGTAGAAACTCACTAGGCGGGAAAACCGCCGAAACACGGCCCCGGGCGATAACAAGCACGGGGCAAGAGTTAAAGGCCTGAATTCGGTACTGCACCGGATTCAGGCCTTTTTGGTTTAAGTTTGATGCGTTGGCGTTGGTGATGGCTTTTGTTCAGCGACTCTTGTTCAGTTGATGCTTGTTTTTTTACACGCCGTTGGCGCGGGCTGGTGCTTGGCATGCTTGTTGCGCCGGTCACGGCAGGCGCAAAAGAGCTCATGCGCTCGTCCTGCGCGCCCCGCCAGCGTCACGCAAAAACCAAGCACGCAACCGACCACAGCGGCGTTCCAATTTTTCATGATCAAGAAAGTAAACGCTAAGGCCCTGCCCCGCATATCCAGCAAGAAGCCCTGAACTCAGAACCTGAATTAAGAAGCCTTGGCCACCACATCGGCAGGCTGACGCGTCAGCAGGGCCAATAAACTCGCCAATTCAACTCGCATTTCGCGGCGGTCAATCACCATATCGATCGCGCCCTTTTCAAGCAGGAATTCTGAACGCTGGAAACCTTCCGGCAATTTTTCCCGTACTGTCTGCTCGATGACACGCGGACCGGCAAAGCCGATAAGCGCCTTAGGTTCAGCGATAACCACATCACCCATAAAGGCGAAACTGGCTGATACACCACCCATGGTCGGATCGGTAAGAATGCTGATGAAAGGAAGACCCGCAGCCGAAAGCTGCGTCAACATGGCATTGGTTTTAGCCATTTGCATCAACGAAAACAAGCTCTCTTGCATGCGCGCGCCACCCGATGCCGCAACGCAAATAAAAGGCGTGCGGTTCTTGATGGCTTCTTGCGCCCCTCGGGCAAAACGTTCGCCCACCACCGACCCCATGGATCCGCCCATAAACGCGAATTCGAAACAAGCCAGCACGACAGGCACCGACAAGATGCTGCCGCCCATGACTACCATGGCTTCGCTTTCGCCAGTTTGCTTGACTGCCTCGGATACGCGTTCGGTATATTTGCGGCTATCCTTGAACTTCAAGGGATCCATCGGACGCGTGGTCTGGCCGATTTCTACCCGATTTTCGGGGTCCAGCAAAGCGTCGATGCGGGCGCGCGCACCGATACGCATATGATGACTGCATTTTGGACATACATTGAGCGTTGCTCGCAAGTCTTCTTTGTACAGTACGGTTTCGCACGATGGGCATTTAACCCAAACACCCTCTGGTACGCGCCGCGCGGTCGCATCATTGTTGCGATTGATGCGCGGAGGCAGAATTTTCTCGATCCAACTCATGGTTTATTCCTGATAAGAGCCCGACTTCAGATCGGACCTGTAGTTTTTTTATGCCGGGTCGGCCGTGAGCCGGCCCGTTCAAATTTACAAATCGCTGATTCCCTGCAGCCTACAGCAGGGCCTGATGGATAGTTCCCAGCCAGTCAGCCGCCGCCTTGATAGCAGCGGCATCAACCTGGCCAGACTCCTGGCCTGCCTGCTGCGCTTGCACACAAGCCTGCTCCATGGTCTCGATCAGTTTGCTGCCTATGACGACTGCATCCGCGTGTTCTCCCAGACGCTTGGCGCTGTCCGCATCGCGGATACCAAAACCTACGCCTACAGGAACCGACACATGCTTGCGAATTTCCGCCAGACGTTGGGCCACGTCGACAGTATCGATATTGCCCGCCCCTGTCACCCCTTTCAGGGACACATAATAAACGTAACCGCGCGCCACCTTGGCAACTTTTTTAATGCGTTCCTCGGTCGAGGTTGGCGCAAGCAGGAAAATGGGATCAATGAGCGCCTTGCCCAACTGATCAGCAAACTCCACGACCTCTTCAGGTGGATAATCCACCACCAACACGCCGTCGACACCTGCTTCAGCGGCCGCTGCGACAAACTCAGCCTGGCCCATGCGCTCGATAGGGTTCGCATAACCCATGAGTACGACTGGCGTAGTGGTATCTTGCTTGCGAAACTGCGCGACAATTTCCAGGACTTTGCGCAGGCCCACGCCCCGTTTGATAGCCCGGTCGCCCGCACGCTGTATGACGGGGCCATCGGCCATCGGATCAGAAAACGGCACACCCAGCTCAATAATGTCGGCGCCGGCTTTGACTAAGGCATGCATCAGCAAAGGAGCGGCGGCAATTGATGGCTCACCTGCGGTGACGTAGGGAATCAAAGCAGTGCGCCCCGCGGTTTTGGCAAACGCGGCCTTGATTCTTGGGTTCGAAGCATTCATTGTTTGATATACCTTTATTCTTATAGACTGATGCCGCTGAAATCAGCCACAGTATGCATGTCTTTATCGCCCCGGCCCGACAGATTCACCAAAATGATTTTGTCTTTAGACAAGGTAGGCGCCAATCGAAGCGCGTGCGCAATCGCGTGCGATGACTCCAGAGCCGGCATGATACCTTCGGTACGGCAGCAGTCGTGAAAGGCCGCCAGGGCTTCCTGATCGCTTACGTACACATACTCCGCCCGGCCGCTATCTTTAAGCCACGCGTGCTCGGGCCCCACCCCTGGATAGTCCAGACCGGCAGAAATCGAATGGGTTTCCAGAACCTGGCCATCCTCGTCTTGCATGACATAGGTTCGGTTGCCGTGCAAAACTCCCACGGAACCGGCATTCAATGATGCGGCATGGCGACCGGTTTCCAGGCCTTCTCCGGCTGCTTCCACGCCTATCAGGCGTACGTCGGCATGTTCAATATAGGGGTAAAAAATACCCATGGCGTTGGAACCTCCGCCCACCGAAGCCACCACATAATCGGGCTGGCGCCCGGCATCCAGCGGCATTTGCTCGAGGCATTCAGTGCCAATCACCGACTGGAAGTCGCGCACCATCATGGGATAAGGATGCGGTCCAGCTACGGTACCGATAATATAAAAAGTATTCTCGACATTGGTGACCCAATCACGCATAGCCTCGTTCAAGGCATCCTTTAGCGTACGGGACCCCGAGTCTACCGGCACCACGGTCGCGCCCAGCAGCTTCATGCGATAGACATTGGACGCCTGCCGGCGCACATCTTCGCTACCCATGTACACAACGCATTCCAGGCCATAGCGCGCTGCGACGGTCGCCGTCGCCACGCCATGCTGGCCGGCGCCGGTTTCGGCAATGATGCGCGGCTTGCCCATGCGGCGTGCCAGCAGGATCTGACCTATGCAATTATTGATTTTGTGGGCGCCAGTATGGTTTAGATCTTCGCGTTTGAACCAGATTTGCGCGCCCCCCAGCTTGTCCGACCATCGCTTGGCGTGGTAGACCGGGCTGGGGCGGCCAACAAAATGCTTGAGCTCGTAAGCGAACTCCTCGAGAAATTCGGGGTCGGTACGATATTTATCGAAGGCAATGCGCAGTTCGTCGAGCGCGTGGACCAGGGTTTCGGCAACAAAAGAACCGCCATACTGCCCAAAATGCCCGTCAATATCCGGCAACGTGTAGGATTTCAAATCATTACTCTCTGGTTAAGCACTATCATTGCAACGATCCGCCTGGATCGATTAACAGCCAGGGATGGCACCAACAGCGTCCTTGGCACGACATTTTAACAGTCTGGCGGGCACTGACACTCGGCAGACTAGCTGCGGCTCGCCGAAACCCCTGAAAGCTCGTTGAGTGCAGTCAGCACCTTACTGATCTGCTCGCCACTTTTTACTTCAATTGTGAACACCATATGAGCCAGAGAGCGGCGACTATGCGTATTGACACTCACCACGTTCAGCCGCAGCTTGGCAAAAATTTCGGACACATCGCGCAGCAAACTGTCCCGCTCTTGAGCATGAATGCTGATATCGACCGGATACAACGCCTCGCCGGTATCGCCCCAATCCACATCGATCAGTCGTTCGGGATGACGCTGTGCCAATGCTTCATATGACGCGCAATCGTGCCGATGTATCGACACGCCGCGGCCGCGCGTCACGAAACCCACGATCAGATCCGGCGGCGCCGGACGGCAGCACCTGGCAAGCTGCGTCATAAGGGAGTCCACCCCCACCACCAGCACGCCACTTTTTCCGGTTTTGACAACGCTGGCAGTGCCGCTTTGGTACACCCTGGCTTCGGGTGCGCCGGCAGTGTCCGCCGTATCGGCAAGCCGCCCTTTTTGCGGGGTAAACAGATAATCAATCTGACGCAGACTGAATTCGTCTTTTGCAACCGCAACGTACAAGTCGTCAGCCCGCGCAAACTCTAGCTGTTGGGCGAGCTGCTCGAGGTTGACCGCCGTTTTGCCTAACCGTTGCAGTTCTTTTTCCACCATGGCCTGGCCCTGCGAAATGCGCTGCTGCAATTCAATGGCGTTGAACCAGGCGCGCACTTTGGCGCGTGAACGAGGGCTGGCCAGAAACCCCAATTGCGTATTGAGCCAGTCTCGCGACGGGCCGCCCGACTTGGCAGCGATAATTTCCACGGTTTGACCAGTGGCGAGCCGGGTGAGCAAGGGCACCATCTGTCCATCCACCCGAGCGCCGCGACACCTGTGCCCCAGATCAGTATGCAAGTAATAAGCAAAATCGACAGGCGTAGCGCCAACCGGCAGTTCAATAACCCGCGCTTGCGGCGTCATGACGTAAATATGTTCTTCGGCTTCAGCGGCTGGCGGCTTTTTCGCCGACCGGGCAACGGCAGGCTCGCCGGCCTGCGTCGCTGACGCCTCGCCCTCGCCACCGCTGGCGCCATCCTTGTCCCAGGCCAGCAATTGCCGCATCCACGCAAGTTTCTGGTCATATCCGCTGGCCGCCGCGACTTTGCCGCCCTTGGCGCCCGACTCTTTGTATAGCCAATGCGCAGCCATGCCATACTCGGCAAATTGATGCATTTCGTGAGTACGAATCTGGATCTCGAATGTGCGCCCTTCCTCGTCGGCGACGACGGTATGCAATGACCGGTAACCGTTCGCCTTGGGCCGGGAAATATAGTCGTCGAACTCGTTGGAAACCGGCGTCCACAGGGAGTGTGCCAAAGCCAGTACGCCATAGCAGGCGCGCTCGTCTTCGACGATGACACGCAACGCCCGTAAATCAAAAAGCTGATTGAACTGCAGGTTCTTAATGCGCATCTTGTTCCAGATGCTGTAAATATGCTTGGGTCGCCCCGTGACTTCGGCCTTGATATGGGCCGCTGTCAACGCGCCTTGCAAGGTTTCGACGACCGCTGTAATGAAGGCTTCGCGCTCGACACGCTTTTCCTCGAGCTGGCCTGCGATCGTCTTATAGGTCTCGGGATCCTGGAACCGAAAGGCCAGATCCTCCATTTCCCATTTGAGCTGCCATATCCCCAGGCGATTGGCCAATGGCGTGTACAGTTCCATGGTTTCCCGCGCAAGGCTGGGAGGATAAGGTGTCTTGGAACTGGCATGCCAACGCAACGACTGCAGGCGCGAGGCAAGCCGCATCAGCACAATACGCAGGTCTGCAGCCATCGCCAGCAGCATTTTGCGCTGCATCTCTTTTTGGTCGCTGCCGTTGGCGGCATTGTCGTTGGCCTGCCCCGCCATGTCGCCCAGACGCAATAGCGCACGCGTGCCTTGAACCAATGACACCACCTCGGAGCCGAACGCCTTGCGCAAGGCGTCCTGGCTGGCGGCAGCGCCGGTAGCTCCATTGGCGACGGGCAGCACCGTAATAAGCGCGCTGGCACGGGTTTCCGCATCGGTGCCGAGTTCAGCCAGAATACGTACTACTGCGGCACTGTGTTCGGCCAAAGGCTCGCCGGTTTTAGCCAGCAAGCCAGCAAGAGGCTTGCTTACCCACTGGGCTGCCAATTCCATCAGGCTTGCGCCTGCCTGATCCAGGTCTTTGCAGACATGGTCTAGCCACTCGGCATCAAATGGCGAAGAATCGGAAAGCGGAATGGCAGTCGTAGGCATAGTAAAAATAGGCAAAAGGCAAAGAAGTGCGAGCCCTATGGAGACGACTCTATACTAACGTTTATAAAATACAACCGCGAATCGGACATCATGAACACAAGCGACAAAAAAACCTTGCTTATCGTGTGGCATTCGCGCACAGGAGCAGCTCGGCAAATGGCGGAAGCCGGCCTGGAGGGAGCCAAATCTGTCGCCGCCGAACTCGAGGCCAGCCATAAGCTGGACATCATCTTCAAAACCGCCAATGACGCTTCGCAGGCTGACCTGCTTGGCGCCGACGCATTCCTGTTTTGCGCGCCCGAAAACCTCGCTTCGCTTAGCGGCGCCATGAAAGAATTCTTTGACCGCAATTACTACGGAGTTCTGGATCAGCTAAATGGCCTGCCTTACGCCATCATGATCAGCGCAGGTTCGGACGGCAGCGGTGCTGCCCGACAAATGGAAAGAATTTGCACAGGCTGGCGTTTACGCTTGATTGCCCCCGCGCTTATCATCAATACTGATGCGCAAACGCCGCAGGCCATCAACGCAGAAAAAACCATTACCAGCGATGACCGCGCAGCCTGCACGACATTGGGCGGCACACTGGCCGCCCTGCTGCTATAGCAAAACGAATTGGATTTACGCCAGCGCGGCGGTCACAACGATCTCGACTTTGAAGTCGGGATTGGCCAAGCGGGCTTCAACGGTCGCACGGGGAGGCGCATTACCATGGGCTACCCATGCATCCCAGGCCTTGTTCATGCCATCGAATTCTTTCATGTTGGTCAGGAATATCTGAGCCATAAGAATACGCGACTTATCAGTGCCGGCAGTCGCCAGCAGGCGATCTATGGTCGCCAGAACCTGGGCTGTTTGACCTTGCACGTCCAGTGAACCGTCGTCCGGAACCTGCCCAGCCAAGTATGCTACGCCGTTGTAAACAGCCATATCCGATAAACGCTTTTCTACGTTGACCCGTTCTATTTCGCTCATTCCTATCCTCTCAAATTATAAAATCCAACGGGAATTATAAGAGTTTGGGAAAGCCCCATGGAAAAACATTCCATCTTTGATCAGGCAGGCGGAAGCTCGAACACCTGGCGCAAATACGCAAGATAAGCGGGATCGTCGCACATGGTTTTCTCTGGGGCATCCGAAACCTTGGCCACTGGCTGCCCATTGCAACGAACCATTTTCATAACGATTTGCAAAGGCTCATGCCCCAAGTCGTTAGTAAGATTGGTGCCGATGCCGAACGATACCTTGCAACGGCCCGCAAAACGCTTGGCCAACTCAATTGCCCTGGGGATGGTCAATGCGTCAGAGAAAACCAGCGTTTTGGTACGCGCATCGGCTCGATTGGCGCCGTAATGCGCCAATAAGCGCTCACCCCATACGAATGGATCTCCGGAATCGTGGCGCGCACCATCGAACAGCTTGCAGAAGTACATGTCGAAATCCCGCAGGAAAGCGTCCATGCCGTATACGTCGGACAGCGCTATGCCAAGATCTCCGCGATACTCTTTGGCCCACACCTCCAGCGCATAAACCTGAGAGTCGCGCAAGCGAGGACCCAGGGCCTGGCAAGCCTGAAGATATTCATGCCCCATCGTACCCAAGGGCGTGACGCCATGCTCCATGGCCAACAATACATTACTGGTGCCCGCAAAGTTAGGCGCCATCTGCGCCTTCATAGTGCGCACGACTTCTTCATGCCATTTTTTGGAAAAGCGTCGCCGCGTGCCATATTCAGCCACACGGAAATCGGCCAAGGCCGGATCATCAGTCACCAATTGCATTTTCGACTGCAAGCGCTTGCGCCCTTCTTTCCAGGCAGGCTCCTTGCAAACATTACGAAAGTACACTTCATTGACGATAGCCAGCACGGGTATTTCGAACAGAATCGTATGCAGCCACGGACCTTTGACCGTGATGTCGATTTCACCCGGCAAATTCCCGGGCGACACCGTGATGCATTTCTCCGGCATATGGAATAAGCCAAGAAAGTCCACGAAGTCGCTTTTCATGAACCGCAGGCCGCGCAGATACTTCAGCTCTGCCTCAGTGAACTGCAACTTGCATAACGCATGAATTTCCCCGCGGATTTCATCCAGATAGGGAAGCAAATTCACGTTGGGCGTGCGGCATTTGTAGCGGTACTCCACTTGCGCTGCCGGGAAATGATGCAATACCACCTGCATCATTGTGAATTTGTATAGATCGGTATCAAGTAACGAGGTAATTATCATCGCAGCACAGAGAATGTTTTGGTTACCATAGCACAGAGCGCAGCCTTATTTATACGGGCCTTTCATTTACCGACTTGAAAGACTGCTTTGCGTTCAGGTCAATTCGGGCTTACCTGGATTTATTAGGTAAAATCCCGGGTATCTGATGTTGGAGCTTGAAATGACACACGTGGTTACCGAAAACTGTATTAAATGCAAATTTACCGATTGCGTCGACGTCTGTCCGGTGGACTGTTTTCGCGAGGGTCCGAACTTCCTGGTCATTGATCCGGACGAATGCATTGATTGCGCAGTTTGCGTACCAGAATGCCCGGCCAATGCCATTTTTGCCGAGGAGGATGTGCCCCAGGACCAAGTACAGTTTATTGAATTGAATGCCGAACTCTCTCCCGACTTCGGGCCCATCAACCGTTCCAAGCAGCCGCTGCCCGAAGCAGACGACTGGAATGGCGTCGATGACAAGCTCAAGTACCTGGAACGTTGAACGCGCCCGTTCGCAGCGCCATGGCTGAGCACAAATACACTCGGGAAACCGTTACCAGCATTACGCAATGGGTGCCGCACAAACTGTTCTCGTTCTCCACGACCAAACCAGCGGGTTTTACCTACGTACCCGGGCAGTTCGCCCGGCTGGGATTACCGCTGCAGGCCGCCCAGGACTCCAGCCCGGCTATCTGGCGCGCCTACTCCATGGTGACTGCGCCACAGCAAGATGGCCTGGAGTTCTATTCCATCGTCGTCCCGGCTGGCGAATTCACGCCGCGACTTGCCCAACTGCGGGTGGGCGACGCCATCTACATTGACAAGTCAGCGTTTGGTTTTCTTACGCTGGACCGATTCGAGCCCGGTGGAAATCTTTGGCTGATCGCTACAGGCACTGGCCTCTCGGCCTACCTCTCTTTGTTGCAAGATCCCAACACGTGGAAATTATTTAACCGCATCATATTGGTACACGGCGTGCGGCACGAAGAAGAACTGGCCTATCGGCAAAAAATCCTCGAATGGGTTGCCCAAGGGCCTGCTGCTGATGGCGCCACAGGCTTCACCAAACTTGACTATTTGCCCATTGCAACGCGTGAGGCCCTTGCCCATACTCCCCAGGAAAGGATCACCACTCTCATAGCAAATGGGCAACTGGAAGCGCTAGCCAATTGCGCACTTGATCCCGCTGTTTCGAAAGTCATGCTTTGCGGTAATCCCGATATGTTGCTAGAGGCTCGAAAATTGCTTTCTGAACGTGGTTTTGCCGTCGGGCGCCGGGGCAATCCAGGCAATCTTGCCGTGGAAAACTACTGGTAATCCACATTCTTTTGTGATTAGCTTATAACACTGGCCTATGTTGATTTGCGCTGACGGCTGTTCCTCAGCGACCCACGGCCAACCTTCTAACAAAAACAATATTTTCACAAGGCATTAATTATGTTGTATGACCTACACGAGCTCCAACGGTCTTTTTTAACGCCACTGGCCGCCTTCACCGACACAGGCTCCCAGATCTTCTCCCATCCCTATAGCCCTTTCGCCTATACGCCGGTATCGCGCCAAATTGCTGCGACCTACGAACTAGTGCACCGCCTGGGCAAAGATTACGAAAAGCCCGCCTGGGGACTTGGCACCACTGAAATCAATGGCGAACAGGTCGCAGTCGTCGAGCAAACTGTATTGCATAAGCCCTTTTGCAATCTGATCCATTTCAAGCGTGAACAAAGCAGCGATGCCGCGGGCGACCCACGCATATTGCTGGCTGCACCCTTATCTGGCCACCACGCCACCTTGTTGCGCGACACAGTGCGCGCACTGCTGCCCAATCATGAAGTCTATGTTACCGACTGGATTGACGCCCGCATGGTGCCGGCGTCAGTCGGCCCCTTCCACCTGAACGACTACGTCAAATACATACAGGAATTCATTCAGTTCCTTGGTCCTGATCTACACGTAGTATCAGTTTGCCAGCCAACTGTACCGGTATTGGCCGCCATCTCGCTTATGGCCGCCAATAAAGACCCTTCCCTGCCGCGCAGTATGGTCATGATGGGCGGCCCCATCGACACCCGCGAATCGCCCACGCAAGTTAACCGCCTGGCTACGACCAAGCCCTATTCGTGGTTCGAAAACAATCTGATCCATCGCGTTCCATCCCGTTTTCCTGGCGGTGGACGGCCGGTGTACCCCGGCTTCTTGCAGCACACTGGCTTCGTTGCCATGAATCCCGATCGCCACCTGCGTTCCCATTACGATTTTTACCTGGACTTGCTCAAAGGCGACAACGACGACGCCGAAGCACACCGCCAGTTCTATAACGAATACAACGCTGTACTCGATATGCCCGCCGAGTTCTACCTGGACACCATCAAGGTGGTCTTCCAGGAACACCAATTGCCGTCGGGCACCTGGGAAGTCGACGGCCAAAAGGTAGATCCTTCGGCCATTTCGTCGGTAGCGTTACTGACCATCGAAGGTGAGTTCGACGACATATCCGGACAAGGGCAGACGCAGGCAGCGCAAAAGCTTTGCAGTGGCATCAGCCAAGACAGCAAAGAACATTACACCGCCCAGGGCTGTGGACATTACGGCATTTTCTCGGGACGCCGCTGGCGCGAAACGATATGCCCTAAAATAGCCGCATTTATACGCCATTCCGCTTAAGAGCCTGACTCTATCTATAGAAACCCGGGGCCCTTCGCGGCCCCGGTTTTTTTACCTATGTCTTCAATATCTCTTATCGACCGCATCGACGCGGTGCTTCCCCAAACCCAGTGCACGAAATGCGGCTACGAGGGTTGCCGCCCCTATGCGCTGGCTATCGCCAATGATGGCGAAGCAATCAACCGCTGCCCTCCGGGGGGCCAGGCCGGCATCCAGACGCTGGCCGCACTGCTGCACACGCCCGAGCTACCGCTGGACACCCATTGCGGCGAACACCTGCCACTACTGGTTGCTGTCATCGACGAACTCCACTGCATAGGCTGTACCCTGTGCATACAAGCCTGTCCCGTAGATGCCATAATCGGCGCCAACAAGCTCATGCATACCGTACTTGCAGACCAATGCACCGGCTGCGATTTATGCGTAGAGCCCTGTCCTGTGGACTGCATTTCCATGGAACCCGCTCATAAAGAATGGACGCCCACACTCGCCGACGCAGCGCGTCAGCATCATCGCCAACGGCAACAGCGCCTCGATGCCCTGCACCCGGAATCGTCCAGCCTGGCTGCAAAGACCTTGGCCAATAAAGCGCCGCTGTCTCAGGCCGCCAGCATCGATACGGAAACCCGTCAACAAGTCATAGCCGCCGCGCTTGCTCGCGCCCGCGCTCGTCGTCAGAAACAATGAATAACGCCAAACGCACCGAAATCTTCAAACGCCTGCAGGCCGCCAACCCCACTCCGACAACTGAACTGGAATATGACAGTACTTTCCAATTACTGATCGCCGTTATTCTCTCGGCGCAGGCGACAGACCGATCTGTGAACCTGGCGACACGCAAATTTTTCCCCCAACACGGCACACCAGAGGGATTGCTGGCTCTGGGAGTGGAAGGCCTGGCTAGTTACATCAAGACCATTGGCTTATATAAAACCAAGGCCAGCAATGTCATCAAGACCTGCCAAATTCTGATCGAACAGCATCACAGCCTAGTTCCCGATGACCGCGCTGCGCTCGAATCCCTTCCCGGTGTTGGACGAAAAACCGCCAACGTCGTGCTTAATACCGCATTCGGCCACCCTACTATCGCGGTCGACACGCATATCTTCAGAGTAGCCAATCGCACCCGCATCGCTCCCGGAAAGAATGTGGTTGAAGTGGAACGAAAACTGGAAAAGGTCATACCGAAACCTTTCTTGCTGGATGCTCACCACTGGCTGATATTGCATGGCCGCTACATATGCGTAGCACGCAAACCCAAGTGCCCGCAATGCGGAATTTCTGACCTTTGCGAATATAAGCTTAAAACCCCCGCCAACTAGGGTTTTCCATCTACCTATGAAAAACCCGCATGGTTTTCTGAAAACGTAACACTCATACTTCGGCTCTACCTTCAATACTTTTTAAACCGACTGGTTGGTAATGAGCGAATACATTTTAGAAACCAAGAACCTTGTGAAAGAGTTCCGCGGCTTTGTTGCCGTCAGCGATGTCAATCTCCAGGTTAAGCGTGGCACCATTCACGCCCTGATCGGCCCCAATGGCGCCGGCAAGACGACCTGCTTCAACTTGCTGACCAAATTCCTCACGCCGACCTCGGGAAAAATATTCTTCGCAGGCCAGGAAATCACCCATGAAAAGCCAGCGCAAATCGCTCGCCGGGGCATCATCCGTTCATTCCAGATCTCGGCCGTCTTTCCCCAACTGACCGTACTCGAAAATGTGCGTATCGGCTTGCAGCGGAGCACTGGACTTTCCTATCATTTCTGGCGCAGCGACAGCATTCTTTCCCGTCTGAACGACGCCGCCTACGACCTGCTCAAAGAAGTCGACCTGGCCGAATACGCAAACGAAATTACCCTGAACCTGCCGTATGGCCGTAAACGGGCCCTTGAAATCGCGACTACGCTTGCCATGGAACCCGAGCTGATGCTACTTGATGAACCCACCCAAGGCATGGGTCACGAAGACGTCAGCCGCGTCACGCAACTTATCAAGAAAGTCAGCATCGGTCGCACTATTCTTATGGTCGAACACAACATGAATGTGGTTTCTCAAATTGCCGACAAGATCACTGTCCTGGCACGCGGCTCTGTGCTAGCCGAAGGCGACTACCAAGAAGTATCCCGCAACGCCGCGGTCATGGAAGCCTATATGGGCACCACCACTGGCGAACTCGAAGGAGCCCACGGATGAATACCGCTGCTCTCGAAATTACCAACTTACACGCCTGGTATGGGGAATCCCACGTATTGCATGGCGTGAACCTGAATGTAGCGCCCGGCGAGGTTGTCACCTTGTTGGGGCGCAATGGCTCCGGGCGCACCACGACGCTTCGCGCCATTCTGGGGCTGACCGGCTCGCGCAAAGGTTCTATCCGCATTCAAGGCACCGAATCCATCGGCATGCCCACGTACCGCATTGCCCATCTGGGTATTGGCTACTGCCCCGAAGAACGCGGTATTTTTGCTGGCCTGTCCTGCGAAGAAAACCTGCTTCTGCCTCCCACCGTCGGCGATACGCTGGGCGGTGGCATGTCGCTGGCGGAAATCTACGCCATGTTCCCCAATCTTGAGGAACGCAAGCACTCGCCAGGCACCCGTCTTTCGGGCGGTGAACAGCAAATGCTGGCCGTGGCACGTATTCTGCGCACCGGTGCCAACCTATTGCTGCTTGACGAAATTTCCGAAGGTCTGGCTCCGGTCATCGTGCAGGCTCTGGCTCGCATGATCACGGCCCTGAAAGCCAAAGGCTATACGATCATCATGGTCGAACAAAATTTTCGCTTTGCCGCCCCCTTGGCCGACCGCTTCTACGTGATGGAGCATGGTCAAATCGTCGAGCAATTCGATTCAGCTGAATTACCAGCAAAACAAGACGTGCTTAACACGCTACTCGGCGTATAAACACCGGTAAACGCCGGGCAACCGGCACACAACAAAACCAGGAGACTTCTTATATGAAATTGCGCACACTATCCGCCGCATTCGCTCTAGCGGGCCTTACCATGGCCGCGCCCGGACAAGCCGCCGGCATCTCCGACGATGTAATCCGCATCGGGTTCATTACCGATATGTCAGGCTTGTATTCCGACATTGACGGCCCGGCAGGCGCTGAATCCATACGGATGGCCATTGCCGACGCCGGCGGCGAAATCAATGGGAAGAAAATCGAATTTCTGGTTGCAGACCACCAGAACAAGGCCGATATTGCATCGTCCCGCGCCCGCGAATGGTTCGACGAAAAAAATCTTGACGTGTTGATTGGCGGAACCAGCTCTGGCACAGCACTGGCCATGGCCGGTGTTGCGGCCGAAAAGAAAAAGCCTTTCATCGCGATTGGCCCAGGCACGTCTGACCTGACGAACTCGCAATGCTCGCCCTACACCATTCATTACGCCTATGACACTATCGCACTGGCTCGCGGCACGGGTTCGGCAGTGGTAAAAAACGGGGGAAAATCTTGGTTTTTCCTGACCGCCGACTACGCTTTCGGCCACGCACTTGAACGCGATACGGCAGCCGTCGTGAAAAGCTCAGGCGGCACAGTGGTAGGCGCTGTCAGGGCCCCGCTTAGCACGTCAGACTTCTCCTCCTTCATGCTACAGGCCCAGTCCTCCGGCGCCAAGATTCTTGGCCTGGCCAATGCTGGCGGCGATTTCATCAACTCGGTCAAGGCTGCCAAAGAGTTCGGCGTAACCAACACCATGAACCTTGCTGGCTTGCTGGTGTTCATTAATGATGTGCACTCACTTGGCCTGGAAAACACGCAAGGCTTGTACCTGACCAGTGGCTGGTATTGGGACAAAGACGACGCTTCGCGCAAATGGGGTGAACGCTTCTTCGAAAAGCACAACCGTATGCCTTCCTTCCTGCAAGCCGGCGACTACTCGGCTGTCGATTTCTACCTGAAAGGCGTCAAAGCCAGTGGCACCGACGACGCCGACACGCTCATGAAATGGATGAAATCCACTAAGGTCAATGATTTCTTTGCCACTAATGGTTATGTGCGCGAAGATGGCCGCATGATTCACGACATGTATCTCATGCAAGTCAAGAAGCCATCTGAATCCAAGCGCCCATGGGACTACTACAACATTGTAGAAACTTTGCCGGGCGAAAAAGTCTATGCTTCGCTCGCTGAGTCCAAGTGCAAACTCATCAAAAAATAAACTCGTTGTCGCTATGAATGACAATGCTCCAGGCAGAACGCGGGAGCATTGTCGTTATAGCTCTGTACCTACTCGCCTCGTCATGGATTTCCTACACATATGACTGAAATATTCGGCATACCCATCCAGGCCCTGCTCGGCCAGCTATTGCTGGGCTTGGTCAATGGATCGTTTTACGCAGTACTTTCGCTCGGCCTTGCTGTGATATTCGGTCTGCTTAATATCATCAACTTCGCGCACGGCGCGCTCTATATGCTGGGCGCCTTTCTGGCCTGGATGGGCCTGGAATACCTGGGCCTGAATTACTGGCTGATGCTCGTCCTTACGCCACTGGTTGTAGGCGCATTCGGCATCCTGATCGAACGAACACTCATACGGCATCTGTATAAGCTGGATCACCTTTATGGGCTGCTGCTTACTTTTGGCATCACGCTGCTCCTGGAAGGCCTGTTTCGCAGCATGTACGGTGTATCGGGCCAACCCTATGCAACTCCCAAATTGCTGCAAGGTGGCGTGAACCTCGGGTTCATGTACCTGCCCATCTATCGCGGCTGGGTAGTGGTTGCATCACTGGCTGTGTGCTTTATCACTTGGTTCATCATCGAAAAAACACGCCTCGGCGCCCTGCTTCGCGCTGGTACAGAAAACCCCAAACTGGTGGAAGCCTTTGGCGTCAATGTTCCCCTGGTCGTTACCCTGACCTATGGTTTTGGGGTCGGCCTGGCCGGTTTTGCGGGAGCCTTGGCCGCACCCGTCATGCAAGTTTCGCCACTAATGGGATCGAATCTGATTATCGTGGTCTTTGCGGTTGTGGTGATCGGCGGCATGGGTTCCATCATGGGCTCCATCCTCACCGGGCTAGGGCTGGGCGTTATTGAAGGGCTAACCAAGGTCTTCTGGCCGGAAGCCTCTAATACCGTTGTCTTCATCATCATGGTTATTGTCTTATTGCTACGCCCTGCAGGCCTCTTCGGGAAAGAAAAATGAATCGTCAATTAATAGGCTATTTACTGGTTGCGATCATTATTGCCGTGCTGCCCGCACTGGGCGCGTACCCGATCTTCGTCATGAAGGTCATGTGTTATGCCCTGTTCGCCTGCGCCTTCAACCTGTTGCTGGGCTACACCGGCCTGTTGTCGTTTGGCCATGCCGCCTTCCTGGGCGGGGCAGCCTATGCCACCGGCCACGCGCTGGCGGTCTGGGGTGTGCCCACCTGGGCAGGCCTGCTTTTTGGCACCGGCGTCGCAGCCCTGTTGGGATTACTCATGGGCGCACTGGCCATACGCCGCAGCGGCATCTACTTTGCCATGATTACCTTGGCCATGGCGCAAATGGTGTTCTTCTACTTCCTGCAAGCGCCGTTCACACATGGCGAGGACGGTCTGCAAGGCATACCGCGCGGCGAATTGTTCGGACTGAATCTGGCCGACGACCTGAACCTGTACTACGTGGTGTTGGCGATATTCATCTTCGGTTTCGCTGTGTGCTGGCGCACCATCAACTCGCCTTTTGGCCAAGTGCTGAAAGCCATCCGCGAAAATGAGCCTCGCGCCATTTCCCTGGGCTATAACGTCGACAACTTCAAGCTGCTGGTGTTTGTTCTATCCGCCGCGCTGGCAGGCCTGGCCGGGGCGACTAAGGCGTTGGTGTTCGTATCAGCCACACTGTCGGACGCTACCTGGCAAATGTCGGGGATGGTGATCCTGATGACGCTGATAGGCGGCCTGGGCACTTTCGCTGGGCCGGTGCTGGGTGCCTTCATTGTGGTGCTGCTTGAAAACAAGGTGGGCGAATTTGGTCGTTTCTTAAGCCACGCTACCGGTATTCAGTGGTTTCAGATACTGGGCGAATCGGTGACCATTGTTATCGGGCTGATCTTCATTATTTGCGTGATGGCGTTCCGGCGCGGGATTGTCGGTGAGCTGATCTATCGGTTCAAGACTAAGAAAGCTTAATGGTTTTTTGAGTTGCAGTA
>NZ_JBEBUX010000092.1:0-16977 GCF_040393045.1 Pollutimonas bauzanensis
CTGCCAAGCGCTATCGTGCCGCCTGAGCCGGCCAGAGCCTGCGTCGCAAGATCGAAGCCATTCAGATCTAGCGAACCGCCATTCACCGTGACATTGCTCGTAGTACCGAAGGCCGTAGCGCTGTCGGCGCGCAAAGTGCCGCCTTCGACAGTTACTGCGCCGCTACGCGTATTGGTACCGCTCAGCGCCCAGACACTGCCGGCTCCGCCGTCCATGACCAAATCACCGGGGCCGGAAACAGTGCCCGACAATGTGTTGACGCCCGCATAACTGCCGCCCAGCGTCAGTCGGTTGATCGCGGTAGCATTCAAAACAATATCGCCGCCCAGGCCCAAGGCGCCCGTGCCATTGTTCAGGATACCGCCGCCGGCACCTATCGTCCAAGAGCGATTGCTATTGTCGCCTGTACCTGTATAGCTCACGGTACCACCATTGATAATCGTGATGCCGCCTGTCGTACCCGTACCGAACGAACTGGCCACGCCTGTATCTGCCAGCGACGCCGCGTGTACGGTCGCCTTGTCGATGCTTGTTATCCCGGTATAGGTATTGGCGCCGCCCAGCGTAATACTGCGGTCTACGCTACCTCCGTTGAAGCTGATAGGGCCACCGGTGGTGCTGCTGATCACACCTAGGAGTTCAAGATCAGCGGCCTGCGCTTCAAAGATCATACTTCTACTGGAGATTAGAACGCTATTGATATCCCCGGTCAGCGTCAAAGTACCCGTACCACCATTCACCAATATGGCACCCGACGTACCGCCGCTTTGAGCAAACTCCCAATTCCGATTGGAACTGTCCCCATCGCCCTTATAGAACAGCCGATCAGCAAACTGATCGCGTGCGACGAACGTGACTGTGTTGCCCGCACCGAGCGAACTGGCTTCACCAACGTTACCCACCGAGGTGAAAGAGGCGCTACCATTGGCGACGAACGTTACGTCTCCTGTGAAATCGCTAGCGTCATTGCTCAGCGTGACGTTGGTATCCACCCGCAATGCGCCAGCGCCAGTGAACTTCGCCGAGCCGACACCGGTCCCGTATATATCGACAGTACCACCTTCAAGCGTAACGACACGGTTAGCATTCAGCACGCCCGTGCTGTTCAGCGCAGAGCCGCCGGCCATCGTTACACCGTTACCGGCCGCACCCAGCGCTGAGTCCGAATTTACGGTCAAGGCGCCGGCGCCCACGCGCAGGCCCCCACTGAAGGTGTTCGCATTATTCAGGATCAAATTGCCAGCCCCGGACTTGGTCACCCCGGTATTGCCTGCAATGGTCGAGTTGATCGTGGCATTTCCGGAAGCAACCGCAATCGTAGGTGAGGCACCACCAAGTGTTACCGTGCCGCCATTGAGTGTGTAGTTGGCGGTTGTGAAGGTGAGCCCGCCCGCGTTGAGGGCACCACCCACCGTCACTGTTCCCGCAGTGCCACCAAAGACGGCGGTATCCAACGCAACGTTATCCCATGCCCGAAAGGGCCCAGCTACACCGTCGCTGCTTTGATTCCAGGTAACATCACTCAGGTTCCAGGTCCCGCTACCACCTTGCCCGGGACTGCCGCCATTCACATCCCAGTACACGTCCGCGGCAGCCGCAGGTCCTGCCGCCAATCCCAGCAAAAGTACGCCCGGCAGTATGCGGCTGCTCACTGTCTGTAGAACAAGGGGTAAGACACCGGCCATATGCGGCGCGCAACTGACGACGATGCCTTTCCATTTCGTCATGCGGCCGCCGCGCAATATGCGTGAGCTAACCAACGCATCATGCCAGTTCGCCGTCGATTTGCTTGCCGATTTAACGTAATAGCCCATGTTAACGTCAGTGCTCTCCAGCATGTTTCCTCTTCCTTTAGATTTGTTGTCGGCACTCTCAGACCTGTGATGTCGCACGCAGGCTAGCCGCATCCTAAGCCGGGGGTTTATCCTCCGGTTCAATGTAGTTATTTGTACTGAAAATAATTTATTCGGCGGCTATTGTTGGACAACTTCGCTCAACTGTGTCGTCGATACCGCCTTAAACACCCTCTGCTAGCAGCATAACGGCCATCGGAGTATAGGTATTACGTACTAGGCTGAATAGCCTATATGTATCAAAAATTCATTTCTTAACGGTCATAAATAAGTGCTTTTCGACACGTATCACCACATTTGAAAAGTCTGGTTATTTTGAGTAAAAGTAATAATCATCTCAATTTGAAAGCAAATCAATATTGATTGCTGCTTGGTTCCCCTGTACGACCAAGCACTATATTTTTTCAACTAAATAGAACTATTAGTTACTTTTCGACATAAAAAGCAGCTTCACCGAGTTGGGCAAGAAAGTAGAAGTTACGGGCTGCAACACGGCAGCTAACTCACGACGAGCAAAGTCAAGGAGGCACGGTATAAGGTCTAGCGCAGAGTTTTCGCGACGCTGGATCAACTCCGCTACAGTGAGTTGAAGGCCATTACCCAGTCAATATGGGATATCCATGCAAAATTTTTGACGTTCATCCACGATGTGAGTCAAGCATGTACGAATGATTACGAACTGCCCCGCTAAAGTTGCAGTTGGGAATCAAACAACGGTGCCGAACAGTGCGCTGAAGTTCTCACTGCTGGCGATCGAACTAACTCGAATAAGTAGACATAGATAATCGAGCCAGCAGCCGTCATTTACCCGACCTTTCACAAAGGAAAGGCAATAACGTTCGATGGTCCGGCCATGCTCTGCTTATCTGTAATCATCGTGAGGGATGCGGGGGACACCGCTGGTGAAGTACTTGGCGAATTGCTCTGATGGTCCAACGTCTCTGCAACGCTAGCCTTTTTGCCAACGAAAATAAAAGCCCTGAAAAATCAGGGCTTTTTGTGTGAAGTCGTTGGTCGGGGCGACATGATTCGAACATGCGACTCCTGCGTCCCGAACGCAGTACTCTACCAGGCTGAGCTACGCCCCGATTATGAAGCTTGCCGCCTGAAACGCCTACTGTCGCCAGGCAACACGGGATTATTTAACGATCGCGTTCTACCGCGAACGAACAAAATTCTAGCAAAGATTCAAGGTGAACGGAAACAGGATAATCGGCCAAAGCCAGTCGGGCCAGTTCAGCTTCCGCCACGGCAGCCTGACGGGTGTAGTCCAGCGCCTGAGTCTCGTGGATAGCCAGCGCTACCGCTGCGAAATCCGCTTCGCCGGTGCGTATGGCGTCCTGCACCAGTTGTTTCTGCTCGGCCGTACCTATCTCCATAACGCGAATCAGCGGCATGGTGGGCTTGCCCTCGCGCAGGTCGTCTCCGACGTTCTTGCCCAGGGCTTCGACATCGCCGGTGTAGTCCAGCACATCGTCGATCAATTGGAATGCAGTACCAATATGACGGCCATAAGCGGCAGCCGCCTCTTCTTGTTGCGGCGTGGCGCCTGCAACGATCGCGCCTACCTGGGCGGCGGCTTCGAATAGCTTGGCGGTTTTGTAACGCACTACCTGCAGGTAACGCTCAAGCGACACGTCGGGGTCGTGCACGTTCAACAGCTGCAGTACCTCGCCTTCGGCGATAACCGTGGTCGCGCTAGACAATACCGCCATGGCCGGCATGGAGTTCGATTCCACCATCATTTCAAACGACCGCGAATACAGGTAGTCGCCTACCAGCACGCTGGCGGCGTTGCCGAATACCGCATTCGCGGTGTTGCGGCCGCGGCGCATATCGGACTCATCGACGACATCGTCGTGCAGCAATGTGGCGGTATGAATGAACTCAACGACAGCCGCCAGCAAATGATGAATCTCGCCTTGGTAACCCAACGCCCTTGCCACCATAAGCACCATAGCTGGACGCATGCGCTTGCCCCCAGCGCCGACGATGTAATCGCCTATCGTACGTATCAAAACGACCTCGGAATCCAGGCGGCTGCGAATGACCGCATCGACCGCTTTCATGTCGTTCGAAATAGGGGCAGTTAACTCGGTAAGGTTCAAAGCGAAGTCCGGCTTAAGGTAAGTATTGATAAGATCGAAAGGTCGGGCCGATCAAGGATGAGATTATACGTGACGTAAATTATTGGGCGGCATTAACGGGCGGCTCTAAATTAGCGATAATGCTGGATTGTTTGCGATTTGTTGTAGGAGACAGTAGTGACAGCCATTGACCTTAGCTCGCTTATCGGTCGCGCCGAACGCGTTCTGGCGCAACTGGAAGCCTGGCTTCCCCCCGCCCCGCCCGACATAAACTGGTCGGCACAAGCCTTTAGATGGCGCAAACGCGGTGCGCGAGGCTGGCTCGATGCCGTGGCTAACGTATCCACCATCAATCTCGACGACCTGCAACACATTGAACGTCAAAAAGACATTATTGACCGCAACACGCGGCATTTCCTCCATAAAAAGCCGGCTAACAACGTATTGATGACCGGAGCCCGCGGTACGGGCAAGAGCTCGCTGGTCAAGGCCATGCTTGCCGCCTACGGCGACCAGGGCCTGCGCCTTATCGAGGTCGACAAAGCCGACATGGGCGACCTGGGCGATATCGTCGACCTGGTTTGCTCGCGTCCCGAACGGTTCATCATTTTTTGCGACGACTTGTCTTTTGAAGAAGGCGAGCCCGGCTATAAGGCGCTCAAGTCAGTGCTGGACGGCTCGGTCAGTGCATCCGGCGACAACGTGCTTATCTATGCCACGTCCAACCGCCGGCATCTTATGCCTGAATACATGAGCGAAAACCTTAGCGCCAAACACCAATCTGACGGCGAAATCCATCCTGGCGAAACGGTCGAGGAAAAAATCTCGCTGTCGGAACGTTTTGGCTTGTGGCTTTCTTTTTATCCGTTCAAGCAAGACGATTACCTCGATATCGTCAACTACTGGCTGCATGAACATGGCTGTTCGGCCGCCGATATCGAAGCGTCGCGCACTGAAGCGCTGCAATGGGCGCTGGAACGCGGCTCGCGCTCGGGCCGGGTCGCGCGTCAGTTCGCCCGCGACTGGGCGGCACGCTACGCGTGATAACGTTACTCCTTTGATTTCTTGCTTAAACAATCCTAACGTCTATGTCTAAACCTTTTATCAACGTCGCCGCAGGCTTGATCCTGCGCGCCGATGGTTCGCTTCTGCTTGCTCAACGCCCTGAAGGCAAGCCGTGGTCAGGCTGGTGGGAACTGCCTGGCGGGAAAATAGAAGCCGGTGAAAGCGTGCTTGAAGCGCTTAGCCGCGAACTCAAGGAAGAACTGGACATAGACGTAACCGACGCGACGCCCTGGGTTACCTACACGCATGAATATGAAGTCAACATCGTGCGCCTGGCATTCTGCCAAGTCACGGGCTGGAGGGGCGAGCCGACAGGCATTGAAGGACAGCAACTGGCCTGGGTCGATCCACACCAGGCGTTGACGGTTGGCCCGTTACTCCCCGCCACGGAACCACCCTTGCGATGGCTTAGGCTGCCTGACCAATATCTGCTGACATCCATAGGCAGCAGTGCAGGCCTGGCTCCGTTTCTGGATAAACTCACTGCCGCCCTGGAAAACGGTATAAAACTCGTGCAATTTCGCGAACCAGGTTGGGCAAGCAGCGATGCCGACGCCTTAATTCACGAAGCCTTTCAGCAAGTTTTACAGCGCTGCCATGAATTCGGCGCACGCTGCCTGGTCAATAGCTGCCATCCGGAAAGCTGGTGGGCCGAGGCTGACGGCGTGCATTTCCGGGCGCAAGATGCAGGCTCATCAGCCGCCCTTCGCTATGCTGAATCGCAAACTACATCAAGCCCGGCAATACCGCCCGACGAAACATGTGATGCCACGCGACGACTGATTGGCGTATCCACACACAACGCAGAAGACCTGCCTACCGCCCGCAACCTGAATGCCGACTTTGTTGTGCTGGGGCATGTATTGGAAACCCCGTCGCATCCGAATGAAGCAGGTATGGGCTGGCAACGGTTTGCTGATCTGGCGCAAGAAGCCAGTTTGCCGGTGTTTGCCATAGGAGGGCAATCAGCCAGCACTGTAGAAATAGCGCGCCAACACGGCGCGCACGGGATTGCCGGGATCAGGATGGAAGATAAGCATTAGTACAGGGCCCAAAGTCCTGCTAATGGCTATCGCCGGTTAATCTTGTAGATCGTTTCAAGTAGAAGCGGCGAAAACTTCTCGGCATACGCCTGAGGCGTCCAATCGCTCAACGAGCCAGAAACATGAATTGCGGCGACAGGGGATCCACTACTGTCCAAGACAGCCGCCCCTAACGCGATCTCGCCATAAGATATCTCCTCGACAGTCATGGCATAGCGATTCTTTCTGGCCAGCTCGATTTCTTGTTTGATCACGGATATATCCGTAATTGTTTTCGAGGTATGTGCCAGCATCGTAGAGCGCGCAAGAATATCGTCAACTTCTGCGTCTTGCAGCCTACCTAGTATGGACCGTCCGCCCGACGTGCAGTATACGGGGACGCGCCTGCCTATAAGCGATGAAAAATAATATTCCATCTTGACCTGGTGACGCATGACGTAAACCAACGTCGTATCGTCGAACAGACTTAGGCTGACCTTTTCTCCGGACTTCTGGCATAGCTCAATAATCAACGGGTTAACTGATTCAACCAAGCTATTTGCGCGTAGAAATTGAAACGTTAAATCCAATACCTTCTTACCCAATCGGTACCGTTTGGTCTGCGGATTTTTTTCCAGATAGCCCAACTGATGCAATGTGTGCGTCGAGCGCTGCACACTGCTTTTGTCTTGCCCCGAAATAGCAACAATATCGCTCAGGCCTAGATCACCATCAGCTTTTTCAAAACACTGCAATATATGCAACGCTTTCCCTACGGAAGCGATATTCAATGAGTCGACTTTCATTGTTTTCCCTAATTGACGGCTCAGTAAAAACCCAATAATCTGATATTCAATATCGCATGTCAATATTTAATATTGAATATAAATAGCTTTTTATTACAAGGCATAAGAATGACCCATAACACGCAAGACATCACTAACTGGCTGGAAAGCCAGCAAGACAACATGCTTGGATTGCTTGAAGACCTCGTTAACATTGACTCCAACAGCTACGACAAACCGGGAATTATCAATGTATTCAAACGCCTTGAGGCATTTTTTAACACGTTCGAACTCCCGGTCACTTGGCACGAACATGAAGGCATCAAAAATGCCATTTCGGTAGAGGTCGCCAGCCAGCATAATACGGACAACAAGCCCATATTGCTGATGGGCCACTGCGACACGGTTTACCCCAAGGGTGAAACTCAAAAAAGACCGTTTACAAAAGTAGGGGACCGGGCTTACGGCCCAGGCGTAGCCGACATGAAAGCCGGTATTGCCATGAATGCTTTCATTCTCGCCGCCCACGCAAAGTTCGGCGGCAGCCACTCACCACTGATCGGGCTTTTCACCAACGACGAAGAAATCGGTTCTCCGACATCTAAGTTCATCATTGAAACATTTGCGAAGAAGGCAGGAACTGTATTTAACTCCGAACCGGGAAGGTCCAACGGCGACGTAGTAACTGGGCGCAAAGGCGGCGTTTTCTTCGAGTTGGAAATTTTCGGCAAGGCAGCGCACTCTGGCGCCAATTTGGCTGAAGGTATCAGCGCCATCAACGAACTTGCATTGAAAATTATTGAGCTCAACAAGCTAACCGACCTGAACAAAGGCGTGACTGTAAACGTGGGCCTCGTATCTGGCGGCCAGTCGGTTAACACCACTGCCCCGTATGCTCGAGCAAGCATTGATTTGCGCATTTTCACGCTGGAAGACCGAGAAAAACTCGTCAAGGAAATTACAGCCATCGCCGAAGCCAGCTACGTTCCAGGCACTCGCTCCGAATTAAAAATCATTGGCGAATTCAGGCCTTTCGTGAAAACACCTGCATCCAACCAACTCTATGAACTGTACCGAGACTCCCTGCAAACGCTAGGTCATACCGCCGGCGAGCAGTTCAGCGGCGGCTGCGCCGATTCGGGTATCACGTCCAGCCTGGGATGCACCACCGTATGTGCTACTGGTCCAGTCGGGGGAAAGCCGCACACACCGGACGAATACATAGAAGTCGACTCCTTCGTGCCTAGGGCTCAAGCGATTGCCCTCACCATCGCCCGCTTAGCCGCATAAGCCAGCGCATTACATCCTTATAACGGTCCAATCAAATGAACAATATCACTCGCATGAATGCATCACTTCTCAGGTCCTTTGCCATTGGCTTGGGCCTGGCATTGGTACCCATGTCGTCTGCGATCGCGAATTCGTATCCATCGACGCCCGTGTCCATGATGGTACCTTACCCGGCAGGCGGCCCCAGCGACGTCAGCGCTCGTATCCTGAGCGTACCCATCAGCAAGGCACTGGGGGCTCAGATAGTTGTAGAGAATCTGGGCGGCGCAACCGGAACCATTGCCGCTGCAAAGGTTTTGAATAGCAAGGCAGATGGCTACATTATTTTCCAGGGGACACAGAACGAACTGATTCTTCCGCCCCTCACCAACAAAGCCATTCGCTTCCAGCCGGAAGATTTTGAAAGCCTGCAGCCCATAACTGTTACTCCTTTGGTGCTACTTGTCCGCTCGGAATTACCAGTCAACACACCTGCAGAATTCCTGGAGCTCGCAGCCCAGAAGACCAGTACTAACTCCCTGACCTATGGCACTGTTGGTGTGGGATCTCTTTATCACCTGATTACCGAACGCATAGCCAAAACCGCAGGGGTGCCGCTAACCCATGTGCCATATAAAGGCACAGCTCCTGTTGTCCAAGACTTATCCGGGGGTCAAATCGATTTTTCCATCATGCCTTTCCAGGCATCGATGAAAGAAATGGCCAAAAGCGGGCGCTTCAAGATTATTGCGGTAATGTCAAAGAATAAGCCAGAGATCTTGAAGGACATCCCCAGCATTACAGAGACAGCCGCGCTTAAGGACTTCGATTACGCCAGCTACGCCGGTTACTTCGTAAAGAAAGGGACACCCAAAGACGTCAGTGAAAAACTGAACAAGGCTATTGGGGCTGCGTTGCAGGATCCCGATGTCATCGCCAAGCTAGAGGCCGACGGCCGCGAAGTCGCCAAGCCTATGTCCCTAGAACAAGCCCGCACTGCCTACACGGTGGAAGTCAACAAATACAAGGACATCATTACAACCACCGGATTCAAGCCGGCAAATTAGGTTAATCCGGCCTCGTGCCCGGCACTTCCCAACCGCCGCCCAGCGCGGCGATCAATTGCACGCTGGCGACCAGTCGATCCGCTGTCAGCTGAAGCGCCGCTCGCTCGGTGCTAAGTGCGGTGGTTTCGACTTGCACCACACTTAGATAGTCGATCAGTCCCGCTTCGTACTGGTTTTGCGTCAGGCGCAGCGACTCGCGCGCCGATTCCAGCGCCCGTCCCTGAGTCATCTGCTCTTGTCCCAATACATGCAGCTGCACCAGATAGTCCTCGACCTCGCGCAGCGCCGTCAACACTGTCAGACGATAGGCGGCGACCTGGGCATCGTATCCGGCACGGGCCTGCTCAAGCTGCGCCTGCCTGGCGCCTCCGTCAAATAACGTCAAGGCCAATGCCGGCCCCAGCGACCAGAAGCTGGCGGGAGCCGCCAGCCATTGCGTCCATTGTCCGCTGCGAAATCCGGCTTGCGCGCTCAAGGTCAAGTCGGGAAACCAGGCCGCCTGAGCCACCCCGATGTTGGCATTGGCCTCTGCCGTGCGACGCTCGGCGGCCGCCACATCAGGACGCCGCTCCAGCAATTGCGATGGCAAGCTAACCGGAACGACAGGCACGGTCCCCAGCACTTGTGCCGTATTCATCGCAAAACCCGATGGCGGCAACCCCACCAGGACCGCGATTGCATGTTCAAGCTGCGCGCGCTGCCAATCCAGGGCGAGCAATTGCGTGCGTGTATTTTCCAATTGTGTCCGCGACACCGCTACATCGGCTTGCGCCGCAACGCCTGCCTGATAGCGATTCAGTGTCGTCGTCAATGATCGTTCGTAGGCCGCTACTGTTTGCTGCAGCAAACGCTGCTCGGCATCCATGACACGCAGGCGAAAGTAGGTTTGCGCCAGGGTGGATTGCATACTTAACCGCGTGGTGGCGACATCGGCCGCACTGGCTTCCAAACCGGCGCGACTGGACTCAACGCTGCGGCGCACCTTGCCCCACAGGTCAGCTTCCCAGCTCACGTTGCCGCTTAGCGTGTATTGATTGTTGGAGCCATCGCCGCTAAACGACGTCGAGCCGCTCCCGCCACTGCTTCCATTACTGCCGGTACCCGAGCGCGTAGCCGAAGCCGAGGTTCCAACCGTTGGGAAAAAACCTGACCGCGCAGACTGCAGCAAGGCCTGCGCCTGGCGGTACTGCGCTTCGGCCTGCACAATACTTAGATTGGCGCTTTGCAACTTTTCCATCAAACCGCTCAAGACAGGGTCATTGAACAACTGCCACCAATCGCCCCGTAATGCAGCATCACTAGGCTGGGCAAGCACCCATCCTGGCGCGGCATTGGCCTCTTGCGCCGACAGGCTGCCTGCACGCCCGGTACTATTGGCTTCTTTGTAAGACGTTCCCACATCCAGGGTGGGTTGCCGATAGTCAGGCCCCACCGCGCAGGCGCTCAGCAGCAATAAGCCTGAAGCGGCGAAGGGCTTCCAGCCCACAATCCGGGCTGGGTTCAATAAAGCAAAAATACTCATACGTCCAAATGCCCTTTAACGGCTAATGTTTTTCCCCGATTACGCACCATCTGATGCCTTCATCTGAGGAAGCTCAGTGTCCGCACCCATCCCCTGCTTGCGTCTTGCCCATAAACGGAAACGATCCAAATACAAATAGACCACCGGCGTTGTATACAGCGTAAGAATCTGGCTAAGAATCAACCCGCCCACAATGGTCAGGCCCAATGGCCGGCGCATTTCAACCCCGGCACCCGTTGCCAGGACCAGCGGCAATGCACCGAACAACGCCGAAACCGTAGTCATCATGATGGGCCGAAAACGCACCAGGCATGCCTGGTAGATGGCTTCGCGGGAAGACAGCCCGTCGCGGCGCTCCGCCTGCAATGCGAAATCAACCATCATGATCGCGTTCTTCTTAACGATACCTATCAGCAGAAACACACCTATCAACGCGATCAGCGTAAACTCCTCGCCGACCATGATCAGCGCCAACAAAGCCCCAATACCCGCTGATGGCAACGTCGACAAAATGGTGATGGGATGCACATAGCTTTCGTACAGAATACCCAGGACGATATACATGGTCACCAACGCCGCCAATATCAGCCAAGGCTGCTGGTTGATAGCAGCTTGCATGGCCTGCCCCGTACCCATGAGGCCGGCCTGGATTTCCTGGGTGGGCAGGCCGGTGCGGGCTACTGCGTTGTCGATTGCCAGGGTAGCCTGCTCCAGCGACACCCCTTCCGCCAGGCTGAACGATATGGATTCGGCTGCGAACAAGCCCTCGTGATTCACGCTAAGCGGCGCACTGCCCACCTCGAAACGGGCAAAGGCCGACAGCGGCACACGGCTGCCATCTGCCGTAACCACTTCGACCCGCTTGAGCGACTCGGCATCTTGCGCGTACTTCTCTTCCACCCCCATCACCACATGGTATTGATTCAATGGTCCATAAATCACCGACACCTGACGCTGGCTAAACGAGTTATTCAGCACCGAGGCAATCAATGCCATGTCCACGCCCAGCCGGGTTGCCGCATCGCGGTCTATGATCAGCTCGACGCGCCGGCCTTTATCTTCCACGTCGGTATCGACATCGACCAGTTCGGGCAAGGCCGCCAAAGCCCTCTGCACCCTGGGCAGCCATGTCTTCAGTAGTGTCAGGTCGCTGCCCATCATGGTGTAGTCATAGGTGCCCGAACTGCTCTGGCGCCCAACGAATATATCTTGTTGGGGTACTAATGTCAGCCGCGCGCCCGGCACACCCAGGAACTTCCCGCGCAAGCGATTCACGACTTCATTGGCAGTGTCGTTGCGTTCACTCAAGGGCTTTAACTGGATCTGCATGAAACTGGAATTACTGCCGCCACGCCCACCGGCATAACCGCTTACGCTTTCAATCGCCGGATCTTGCAGCAAGGTTTGCCTGAAGCGATCCAGCTTGGGGAGCATGGCCTGGAATGACGTACCTTGATCAACCCGAAAAAAGCCCAGCAACTGCCCGGTATCTTGCTGCGGAAAAAACCCTTTGGGCACTACCGAATACAAGTAGACGTTAAGCCCGACGGTAGCCGCCAGCAACAGCATCATGATGCGGCCATGCGCCAGCGCCCAGGCCAGCGAGCGCTTGTAGCCGCTCCAGAATGTGCCGCCCATAGACTGGAAAATACGTGTCAACGCCCCCGCCTTGCGGGGTTTATATACCTGTTTCGACCGCAATATATAGGCGCACATCATCGGCGTCAGCGTCACCGACAGCAACAGAGACACCAGAATGGATACCGACAGCGTAACGGCAAATTCCCTGAACAAACGCCCCGGCAAACCGCTCATCAGCAGCATGGGAATAAACACAGCAACCAAAGACAGGCTCATCGCCAATACCGTAAAGCCGACCTCTTTAACCCCACGGATCGCAGCGCGCAACGGAGTCACGCCCCTCTCGATATGCCGCATGATGTTCTCGAGCACGACGATGGCATCATCCACCACAAAGCCCGTGGCGACAATCAACGCCATCAGCGAAATCGTATTCAAGCTATAGCCAAACCACAGCATCAGGCTGAACGAGGTGACCAATGACGCCGGCACCGCGACCGCAGGAATCAGGGCCGCCCGTATGTTGCGCAAGAACAGCAACACCACCAGCACCACCAGGATAATGGCAATAACCAAGGTCAGCTCGGCTTCGTGCAAGGACGCCCGGATACTGGGCGTACGGTCTTGCGCCACAGTCAGAACCACATCGGCAGGCAACAAGGCCTCGAAGGCCGGTAGTTGGTTCCGTATGGCATCTACCGTTTCAATGATATTGGCGTCAGCCTGCCGCCGTATCACCAGCAATACGGCCCGCTGCGCATTAAGGAAACCCGTATTGAACAGGTCTTCGACTGAATCTTCGACGGTGGCAACATCTTGTACGCGTATCGGCGAACCATCCCGCCACGCGACGATCAGCGGGCGGTATTGCGCTGCCTTGTTCAACTGTCCGCCCGAACTGATCTGCCAATGGTGCTCATCGTTTTCCACGATGCCATTGGGACGCATAGTGTTGGCATTCGACAAGGCCGTACGCACCTCGTCCAACGACACACCCGCGCTGGTCAGCGCCTGCGGATTCAGGCTTACGCGGATGGCCGGCAGCGAACTGCCGCCCACCGTAACCTCGCCTACCCCAGGCACCTGCGCTACTTTTTGCCCCAACACCGTCGAGGCCAGGTCATACAAGCGGCCTTGGGTCGATGTTTTGGAGGTCAGGGCCAGCACCATGACGGGCGACGAGGCCGGATTGACCTTGCGATACGTTGGGTTGCTGCGCAGACTGGACGGCAACATGCTGCGCGCTGCATTGATGGCTGCCTGCACGTCGCGCGCGGCGCCATTGATGTCTTTGTTCATATCGAACATCAACGAAATACGCGTCGACCCTTCCGAACTGCGAGAGCTCATTTCGCTGACGCCAGCAATGGCGCCCAGCGACTGTTCAAGCGGCGTCGCCACACTGGAAGCCATGGTCTCGGGACTGGCGCCAGCCAGGCTGGCCGATACCGAGATCATAGGGAAATCCATCTGCGGTAAAGGCGACACCGGCAGAAAAAAATAAGACATTACCCCCGTCAACACCATAGCCACGCACAACAACGTGGTCGCCACAGGGCGCATGATGAAAAGGGTAAAGAACCTCATGGCGCCATCTCCGGGCCAGTATCAACAGGCTTGCGATACGCTTTTACACGCCGCGCGATGCGATCAAACATCAGGTAAATAACCGGCGTAGTAAACAGCGTCAATACTTGGCTGCACAACAGCCCGCCCACCATCACCAGCCCCAGCGGCTGACGCAGTTCCGAACCTGAACCGGTGGCAAGCATCAGCGGAACAGCACTGAACAGCGCCGCCAGCGTGGTCATGAGAATAGGCCGAAACCGCAGCAAGGCAGCTTCATGAATAGCGGCGCGCGGGCTCAGGCCGCGCTGACGCTCAGCATCCAGCGCGAAATCTATCATCATGATGGCGTTTTTCTTGACGATGCCTATCAGCAAGATGATGCCGATGACCCCTATCATGTCCAGGTCGGCGCCTGTAAGCAGCAAGGCCAGCAGTGCGCCAATGGCCGCCGACGGCAAAGTAGACAAAATCGTGATGGGGTGGATATAGCTTTCATACAGCACCCCAAGCACGATATACATTGTTGCTATCGCGGCAAGCAGCAGCCACAACGTAGACGACAGCGATGCCTGGAACGCTTTGGCAGCGCCCTGAAACTTCAGTTCCAGCGACGCGGGCATGGACAAGTCGGTCTGCGCCTGGTGGATGGCCTCGACGGCATCGGACAGGGCCACGCCAGGGGCCAGATTGAATGAAATCGTCGTAGCGGGGAATTGCCCCAGCCGCTCTATCGATAAAAGCGCGCTACGCTGGCTGATTTGCGCCAGGCTGCTAAGGGGCACCGGCGTGCCCGATGTTGTCGGCACAAAAATTTGCGTCAGTGCCTGCGGATTTTGTCGAAACTGCGGCGCCACTTCCAACACCACGCGATATTGGGTTGACTGCGTGAAAATCGTCGAAATCAGACGCTGCCCGAAGGCATCATACAAAGCGTCGTCTATCGTCGCATTGCTTACACCAAGCCGGGCCGCCGCATCGCGGTCTATAACCAAGACAGTCTGCAAGCCATCGCCTTGCAAGTCGCTGACGACATCCTCCAGTTCAGGCAGGTTTTGCAAGGCGTCGACCAGCTGCGGTGTCCAGGCCAGCAGCGTGGCGTGATCCGGTTCCGACAGTGTCAGTTGATACTGCGTGCGGCTGATGCGGTCGTCTACCGTCAGGTCTTGCACCGGCTGCATGAACACCTGAATATCCGACAACGATTTCAAGTCCTCGCTCAGGCGACGGATGATCGTCTGCGCATTGGCGCTACGCTCTGTGCTTGGCTTGAGCGCAATTTGCATGCGGCCAGTGTTGATTGTGGCATTGGTGCCATCTATGCCGATAAAAGACGACACCGCGGTAACGTCAGGATCCTTCAGTATCCTTTCAACCGCCTGCTGCTGGCGTTGCGCCATAGAGCTAAAAGAAACCGTTTGCGGACCTTGGCTGATGGCTTGTATCAGGCCCGTATCCTGTTGCGGAAAGAACCCTTTGGGCACCACGGCATACAACACGCCGGTAAACACCAGCGTGCCGAAGGCCGCCCACAACGTCACGCGCTGGTGCGCCAGCACCCAATGAAGGCCGCGATCATATTGGTTGATCAGCCTTTGCATACTGTCGCCAGCCCAGCGCTGAAAACGGCTATGTTTGATTTCGGATTCAGGCTTGAGCAAACGCGCGCACATCATGGGCGTCAGCGTCAGGGAAATGACCAGCGACAGCAAAATAGCCACCGCAAGCGTGATGGCGAATTCCCGAAACAGGCGACCGATGACATCGCTCATGAACAGCAGCGGGATCAGCACGGCAATCAGCGACAGGGTCAACGACACCAGAGTGAAACCGATTTGCGACGCGCCTTTCAATGCCGCGTTCATCGCGCTTTCACCTTTTTCGATATGACGGGCAATATTTTCTATCATGACGATGGCGTCATCGACCACGAAGCCGGTGGCAACTGTCAGCGCCATCAGCGTCAGGTTATTGACGCTGAAGCCCGCCAAATACATGATGCCGAAGGTTCCGACCAACGACAACGGCACCACGACGCTGGGAATGAAAGTCGCGGTCCAGGTGCGCAAGAACACAAAGGTCACCAGCACCACCAGGAAAATAGCCAGCAGCATTTCCACTTGCACGTGCTTGATCGAGTCGCGTATGGTTTGCGTGCGGTCAGTCGCCACAGCGACATCTACACCGGCGGGTAGCGAGGCCTTGAGCGACGGCAGCAAAGCCGTTACCTTGTCCACCACATCAATCACGTTGGCGCCCGGCTGGCGCTGGATGTTCAGGAGAATTGCGGGCGTAGCGCCTATCCATGCAGCCTGGCGAATATTTTCTGCATCTTGCCGGGCGACGGCTACGTCACGCAAGCGCAACGGCGCGCCATTCTCGTAGGCCACGATCAGTTGCTCGTAATCTTCTATCGACTTGAGCTGATCGTTGGCATTGATGGTAGTAGAGCGCTCCGGCCCATCCAGGTTGCCTTTGGGCTGATTGACATTGGCGCCCACAATCGCGGTACGCACACTGGACAAGGTCAGGTTGTGGGAAGCCAGCGCCTGCGGGTTGGCCTGAATGCGCACGGCGGGACGCTGCCCGCCCGCAATGCTGACCAAACCCACGCCGGAAATCTGCGACAGCTTCTGCGCAACACGGACATCAATCAGATCGCGCACATCGTACAAAGGCAAAGTGGGCGATGTCACCGCCAGACTGATCACAGGCGTATCAGCAGGATTGACCTTGTTGTAAATGGGAGGTGCAGGCAAATCGTTAGGCAATAGATTGGACGCTGCATTGATGGACGCCTGCACCTCTTGCTCGGCCACATCCAAAGACAAGTCCAGGTCGAACTGCAGCGTGATGACCGAAGAACCGCCAGAGCTGGACGAGGTCATTTGCGTCAAGCCTGGCATTTGCCCGAACTGGCGCTCCAGCGGCGACGTAACCAGGGCCGTCATGACATCGGGACTGGCGCCTGGATAAAGCGTTGTGACCTGTATGGTCGGGTAGTCTACCTGCGGCAAGGCCGACACGGGCAACATGCGGTACGCCAGAATGCCCGCAATCAGCAAGGCAACCATCGACAAGGTCGTGGCAACAGGCCTGAGAATGAAAAGACGCGACAGATTCACAGTACGCCCTTAATGTGGGCCGCGAGCGCCGCGCC
>NZ_JBEBUX010000093.1:0-16810 GCF_040393045.1 Pollutimonas bauzanensis
ACCCGGGCCAAGCGCGGCAGCACTCGCCAGGCGTTGGCCGCCGTCGCATTGATCACCTCTTCGGGCGAAAGACCGCGCAGTTCAGCCAGTACCCGCGCCACTCCTGCGACTTCCCCCGGCTCGTTCCTGGGCGTGGCGCCCCCCCGTTCACCCAGCCAGGCTGGCGGTATGTCCGGCGCATCAGTTTCCAATACCAGCGATTCCAATGGCAACTCAGCAGCCAGGCGCCGTATCTGCAAGGCCCGAGTGAACGTCATCGCGCCACCGAAACCCAGCGCAAAGCCGTGTTCAATAAATTGTTCCGCTTGCTGGAAGCTGCCATTGAATGCATGGGCAATACCGCCTATGGGTGCGCGGCGCCGCAAATGCTTAAGCAAAATATCCTGTGAACGCCGGACATGCAGCAATACGGGCAACCCGTAGCGTTCAGCGAGCGCCAGTTGCGCCGTATAAAAGGCCTCTTGCTTTTCGCGCATGGCAGGCTCTTTCAAGGCTGGAATAAAAAAATCCAAGCCTATTTCGCCTATCGCTACAAACCGAGGGTCGTCCAGCGATTGCTGGATATGGGATTCCAATTCAGCCAGGTCGGCGTCACCGGCAGCGGGCACGCAAATAGGATGTATCCCCAAAGCATATGTACCACCCTTGAATGAATGGGCCAGATCGCGCACAGCTAGAAAGTTGTAGCGGGCCACCGCCGGAATGACGATGGCGGCCACACCATTGTCGGTAGCGCGCTCGATGACGGAAGAACGATCTTCCGCAAATTCACGCGCATCCAGATGACAATGGGTATCGATTAGCATTTCAAAGGCGGTACTTCCGGATCAACCAAACGCCCCTTGTCCATAGACAATTGCCTATGCGCCAACGCAGCCAGGGCCGGATCATGGGTAACGATTGCAAAAGCCGTACCTAACTCCCGATTCATGCGCACCAGCAAATCAAACATGCTTTCGGCCGTGTAGCGATCCAGATTACCGGTAGGCTCGTCAGCCAGCACGCATGTTGGACGCGTTACCAGCGCACGCGCCAATGCCACGCGCTGACGTTCGCCGCCCGACAACTGCCCAGGGTAGTGATCGATGCGCGCAGCCAAACCAACCTGCTCTAGCACGACCTGCGCCTGCTGCCTGGCTTTATTGCGATTTTCGCGCCGGACAATCAAAGGCATGGCCACATTATCCAGCGCTGAAAATTCAGGCAAAAGATGATGGAATTGATAAACGAAGCCGAGAGTACGGTTACGCAACTGGCTGCGCTGCCCTTCGCTTAGGCCATCGGCAGAATCGCCGTTGACGAATACCGAACCTGAAGTCGGTAAATCCAATAGACCCAAGGTATGCAGCAATGTGCTTTTACCGGAGCCCGATGCGCCAACAATCGCCACCATTTCACCCTGGTCAACGTGCAGGCTGACGTCGCGCAGCACTTCCACTGCGACGCCGCCTTCATGATATGTTTTGACCAGGTTGTGAGCGCTCAGGGCGTGAACCACAGGGGTATTAGTCATGGCGCAGTACCTCGGCTGGTTGCAGGCTGGACGCGCGCCAGCTGGGATACAGTGTTGCCAATAACGACAATACCAACGATGTGATTGCCACAATGACGATGTCGTTCAATTGCGGATTGGAAGGCAGTTCACTAATAAAGTAGATTTGCTGCGGCAGGAACTGGACGCCCAGCAAGCGTTCTATGAAGGGCACGATGACATCGATGTTATACGCAACCAGCATGCCGAAACCCACACCCAGCAAGGTACCGACCACGCCTATCAATGATCCTTGCACCAGGAATATTTTTGCGATTTCCCGTGGGGTCGCGCCCAGGGTACGCAATATGGCAATGTCGGAACGCTTATCTTTTACCGCCATGACCAACGACGACAGCAAGTTGAAGGCAGCCACGGCCACGATAAGGGCAAGAATCAGGAACATCATGCGTTTTTCGGTTTGAACGGCCGCAAACCAAGTCCGGTTGTTCTGGGTCCAGTCTTGTGCCTGCACATAGGGCGGCAGCGTTTGGCTAAGCTGGTGCGCAACGATGGGGGCCTTTTGCATGTCGTTAATGCGCAAGCGCACGCCGCTCGTGCCGCTATCGCGGAACACCTTGGCAGCGTCTTCAAAATTAATAAAGGCCAGCGACGCGTCGTACTCGTAGTAGCCAGATGAAAAGATTCCGGACACAGTGAATTGACGCATCCGCGGCGTAAAGCCGGCGGGAGAGATCGACCCTTGCGGGGCCAGCACCAATACGGTGTCGCCGGCGCCTACCCCCAGCGTATTGGCGATCTGGTTACCCAGCACAATAGAAAAACTGCCCGACTTTAACGCCTTGAGGTCACCGGCGATCATTTGACCCGCCACGTCCGAAACCGCGTTTTCAAGTTCCGGATCGATACCGCGCACCTGAACGCCGCTTAACGATTCGCCCCGCACAATCATGCCCTGAGCCGCAACAAAAGGGGCTGCGCCTGTTACCGCCGGATTCTGCTTTGCCTGATCGGCAATTTCCCGCCAATGCGATAAAACCTGTTCAGGGTCGGTCCGCGGGACGTAAAGCTCGATATGCGGCAGGACGGAAAGCATGCGGTCGCGCACCTGAGTTTGAAACCCGTTCATTACCGACAGCACCACGATCAAAGCGGCCACGCCAAGTGCAATCCCTGCCATAGAGCTGGCGGCGATGAACGAAACAAATCGATCGCCACGGCCGCCGCGCCGCCGGGATCGCGCCAAGCCCGCATAGCGCGCTCCTATCCAAAATTCATAAGACATCGTTAAAGTCACCGTTTCCCATTAACACTACAATCCAGGAATGCAAATCGTACTACCTGGCGCCCTGCCCGACCCTCGCGAGGCGCGCGAACTGACTTCTTACCTGCAAAAAACCGCTCCGACGCTGCTGCGCTGGCTGGAACGCGGCCGTGCGCGCATTACCCCAGCCGACCCTGCCCAGACTGGCTGCACACCATACGAACAGTGGCAGTTGATCCAGCACGGATTCAGGCCACTGGAAGGACAGAATCTTAGCGCAGGTCTGGCCCCTTTATGGGCCGAACACGCTGCGCAAAGCGACGCCCCTGTCTGGCTGGCCGAACTGGTGCACGTTTCGCCCTCTCGCGACGGCGCAGCACTATTGCCGGCAAGTGAACTGACCATTACACCAGAGCAGAGTGTAGCCTTGTTCGAATCGGCGCTAAGTATATTTGAGGGGACAGGCTTTAGCGCGCATGCCTGTAGCACTGAGCGCTGGCGCCTGGAATTACCCACTGATTTCGCACCGCGATGCGCAAGCCCAGCGTTGGTCAGCGTAAGCTCGGTCAACGATTGGTGGCCGCAAGACATCACCGCTCGACCCTGGCGCCGTCTGGTCAATGAACTGCAAATGCTGTGGTTCGAACATCCGGTCAATCAGGCCCGCTATCAACAGGGCTTGGTACCCATCAATAGTCTATGGTTATTCGGGGGAGCCAGCACCAACCAGTTGCGCTCCAGCGGCTTGCTCGCCGACGTCCAAACCTACGATGCACTGCTCGCACCTTGCATTAGCCACGATTGGGGCAGTTGGCTGGCGGCGCTGGATCAATTGGAAACGCGTGTATTTCGCCCCTTGGCCGGTGACAAGCCGCCCGAGCTGGTGCTGACAGGAAGAGATCGTCTAATAGAGGTCGGGCCAACCCCATGGGGCCAACTGACACAATGGCTGCCCGGCAGCCAACAAGCATGGAGAAAGTGGTGGTCACACCAAAATTAAGTAATCGGCAAACTGATTTCCAGGCCGTACAAGCCCTAGAAGCTGCTGGAATACATCCCTTGCTGGCGCGGCTATGGGCTGCGCGCGGTGTAACCCAGCCTAGCGAGACGCAACTGGTGTGGGGGGCATTGATTCCCCCTGCCCAACTGACCCAGCTGCAACAAGCGGCGGTCATATTGGCCGACGCCATCAATGCGCGCAAACGCTTGTTGATTGTGGCCGACTACGACTGCGATGGCGCTACCGCCTGCGCAGTAGGCATGCGCGGGTTGCGCAGCATGGGCGCCATTGTCGACTTCCTGGTGCCCAATCGATTCGAAACGGGCTACGGCCTTTCGCCAGCCGTCGTAGACCTGGCCGTGCAGCACGCCGCGGGCAAGCCCGATATCCTGATCACCGTCGATAACGGCATTGCCAGCGTCGATGGCGTCGAGGCCGCCACGCTCGCAGGAATCGACGTCGTCATCACTGACCACCATCTGCCAGGCGACACGCTCCCTCAAGCCCTGGTTATCGTCAATCCGAATCAGCCCGGCTGCGGTTTTCCTTCTAAAAATCTGGCCGGCGTAGGCGTGATTTTCTACCTTATGCTCGCGTTGAGAGCCGAGTTGCGCCAACGCGGCGTATACCCGAAAGATGGCGGCCCGCGTCTCGACAACCTGGCCGACCTCGTCGCATTGGGCACGGTCGCGGACGTTGTCAAGCTGGACTCCAATAATCGGGTCCTTGTCACCCAGGGCCTGCAAAAAATGCGCGCCGGGCGGATGCAGCCCGGTCTGCGGGCACTATTTGCCGTTGCTGGCCGAGAACCGCGCCAAGCCAGCGGCTTCGACCTGGGCTTTGCGCTGGGGCCTCGCATTAACGCCGCAGGACGACTGGCCGACATGAGCATAGGAATCAATTGTCTGATTACCGACGACGAAGGCCAGGCATTAGAGCTGGCGCGCCAACTCGACGGCATGAATCAGGAACGCCGCGGCATCGAGACCACGATGCGAGAAGAGGCGCTGGCCGCCATCGAAGCGTCCAGCCCCACCATTGGCGCCACTGTGTGCGTTTACGACCCCGATTGGCATCAAGGTGTAGTTGGGCTGGTAGCGTCACGCTTGAAAGAGACATACTGGCGTCCCACCTTGGCCTTTGCCCGATCCGATTCAGGCGAATTGCGCGGATCCGGCCGCTCGATTCCAGACGTGCACCTGCGCGACGTACTAGACCTGGTTTCTAAACGCTACCCGGGCATCATCCTTAAGTTTGGTGGCCACGCGATGGCCGCGGGGCTGACGTTGCGCGAAGATGCCTATGCCACCTTTATCAAAGGTTTCGATGCAGCCGTCATCGAACTCAGCGGCAGATCCAGCTTTGATCCGCTTATCGAAACTGACGGCTCACTGGAAAGCGGCTATGCCAACGCCGAGGTTGCCGGGCTGCTGCAACAGCAGGTATGGGGGGCCGGTTTCCCAGCGCCAATATTCCGCGATACCTTCCATGTGCGGCAACAACGGCTGCTAAAAGATAAGCACCTGAAGCTGAACCTGGAGCGCGGGAATCAGCGCTTTGACGCCATTTGGTTCAATCATGCGGACATGCTGCCCGAATACGCAGACATTGCTTATCGTCTGGACCAGAATGTATGGAACGGCGTGGTGTCGGCACAACTGATTATTGAGTATGCCTGCGCCTCCCAGAATTAAACAAAGCTTCAAAGTCTTCAGACTAATGCAATCTTTAGCGCCGTATCGTTTAGTCACAATTACGTAGCTGCAGAGCACTAAACCGGCTCAGCAAAAAGCGTACCATTCTTGTAACTTCAGCCGACAAGAAGGTTTCATATGGATGGCTCTCATCAAGCAATGGACGACGCTGACGCGCGCAACCCTGCCCGAAGGCGCGTTCTGGCCGGCCTGCTTTCAGCTTATACCCTGACCTTCATTCCCTGGGCTGCGGCGCAAGCTATAACCAATGACGACCACGGTGCTTTTCTTGCCCTTTCCGCCATACTTGCGGGGCGTAAGTCACTCGACAGCGAACTGGCTGCACGTTTTTACCAGGCACTTCAGGCCGAAGACGCAAATTTTCCCAAAGCCTGTTCTACCTTGCTTGAATTGATCAATTCGCAAGCAATTAATCCTCTTGAATTGCAGAAAGCACTGGATGCCTCGAACTCTGCTCTGGCCCCCTTACCCAAGAAAATCGTGACAGCATGGTTCATGGGCATAGTTGGCGATGGCGACAGCGCCCGATGCCTGGCCTACGAAAACGCCTTGAATGCCGTCATTGTGTCGGATGTGCTCAAACCTCCTTCGTATGCCTATGGCAATTACGGCAGTTGGGAAAAAAAACCTATCTAAGGAGTAGCAGATGGCCCAACAGCTATCAGCTGATGTTGTCGTAATCGGCTCTGGAATTTGCGGTTCGCTGGTCGCACTCAAACTGGCAAAACAAGGCGCATCCGTCCTCATTCTCGAGGCTGGACCCCGTATCACTCGCGGCGAAATTGTCTCGCGCTTTCGCAACTCGACACGTAAGTCCGACTGGATGTCGCCCTATCCTCCAGCGCCGTGGGCGCCTCACCCCGTCTACCGTCCTCAAGACAATGGTTATCTGGTGCAAGCAGGCCCTTATCCCTACGCCGCCGAGTACATTCGTGCGGTTGGCGGCACATCCTGGCACTGGGCAGCGCATGCCTGGCGGGTAGTTCCTGGCGATATGCGCATGCACTCTTTGTATGGGGTGGGCGTCGATTGGCCTATAAGCTACGACGATCTCGACCCTTACTACCAGGAAGGCGAAGAAATCATGGGGGTTTCCGGAGCACCCAACACGGGTTCTCCACGCAGCAAGCCATTTCCCATGGAGCCAGTCGCTGAACCCTGGGCCATGCGCCGCATACGCGAGCGGCTTGCGCCTGGCGGCTATCCTGTCGTGGGCAACACAACAGCGCGCAACAGTCGCACTTATGATGGCCGGCCGGCCTGTTGCGGCAATAACAGTTGCCAGCCCATCTGCCCCATCGATGCTCAGTACCATGGCGGGCTTTCCGCCGATGCGGCTGAAGCGGCTGGGGCCAAGCTGATGCCTAACTGTAATGTCTATCGCCTTGAGCACGATGCTCAAGGCCGCATTGCCGCCGTACATTATTACGACCCGGATAAAACGTCGCACCGAGTTACCGGCAAGACTTTTATCGTGGCTGCCAATGGCATAGAAAGCCCACGTTTATTGTTATTGTCAGCGAGCGACAAGTTTCCTCAAGGCCTGGCGAACAGTTCGGGCACCGTCGGACGCAAGCTTATGGATCATCCAAGCACGTCACTGACCTTCGATGCGGAAGAAGAATTATGGCTGGGACGCGGACCGCAAAGCCCCAGTTCCATCAACACGCTGCGCGACGGCCCTTTCCGATCCGAGTATGCCGCCTACCGGCTGGATTTCACGAATATTTCACGGGTGGCAGGCTCTACCGCAGCCCTGATAGATTTGGGCGTGTACGGCCCAGAGCTAGAAAAGCAATTGCGCTGGCGAGCGGCACATGAACTTAACGTCAAGACAGTGCTTGAAGTCCTTCCCCATCCTGACAATCGCATTACGCTGAGTTCCGAAAAAGACGCCATGGGCATACCCAAACCCCAGGCCCATTACGCTATCGACGACTACACGCGAAAAGGCGCACAAGTGGCCAAGGGCGACTTCGCGCGTATCGCACAACTAATGGGCGGCACGAATCTGCGTTACACAAAAGACGACGACTTTGCCAATAACCAGCATATCTGCGGCACGCTAAGCATGGGATCAGATCCTAAAACCTCCGTTGTCGACGGCTACGGTCGGGCGCACGATCACGAAAACCTGTTCGTGGCGAGCACAGGCGTACTGCCAACGGCAGGCACGTGCAATTCGACATTGACTGCGGTTGCCGTGGCGCTACGTACAGCCGATCACATCCTGTCCAACACTCCCAAAGCGTGAACATTGAGGTGGCTTTAATGAAGTTAATGACACGACTGCAATGTAGTGCAGGTACTGCCCTGCTGATGGCAAGCTTTGGCGTCTGTGCGGCCTCGCCCAGCGGTGCCAGCGATAGCGATGCATTAGTTCAACAAGGGAAATATCTGGCCACCGCCGGCGACTGTATCGCCTGCCACACCGCGCCAGGCGGCAAACCCTTTGCGGGCGGGCTGGCCTTGCCAACCCCGATCGGCGACATCATCTCCACCAATATCACGCCATCCAAAACGCACGGGATAGGCACTTACACGCTGGATCAGTTCACCAAAGCGGTGCGCGAAGGCGTCAAGGCCAACGGAGATCACGAATACCCCGCCATGCCTTATACCTCGTATGCCAAGGTTAGCGATGCTGACATCCAGGCCATGTACGCATACTTCATGAAGGAAGTGGAACCGGTCGACACAGCGCCTGCGGCTACCGACTTGCCCTTCCCTTTCAACATACGATTTTCCATGGCGGCGTGGAACCTGTTATTCCTGGACAAGAAAGTCTACGAACCTATCCCCGATAAAGGCGAAGTCTGGAATCGCGGCGCCTACCTGGCTCAGGGGCTAACCCATTGCAGCACCTGCCACACGCCACGCAATATGCTGATGGCCGAGAATTTTTCACTGAATCTTGCAGGCGGAGAGGTCGGCCCATGGCATGCACCCAACATCACTTCAGATATCAATAGCGGCATTGGCGGCTGGAGCGACCAGGAAATCATTGACTACTTGCGCACCGGCAATGCAGGCGCCAAAGGCCAAGCCGCCGGCCCTATGGCCGAAGCCGTCGACCATAGCTTGCAGCACCTTAATGAGGCCGACCTGAAAGCGATTGCGGTGTATCTGAAAACTGTCCCTGCTATTGCCAACTCCTCAAACAGCCGTCCCGCCTATGCCTGGGGCGCTGCGGCCGACGACTTGAAAAGCATACGCGGTGTGCCTTTGCCGGCCGACTTGAATCAAATGACCGGGCCGCAACTGTATGACGCCGAATGCGCAAGCTGCCATCAAGCACAGGGGCAAGGCACCAAAGACGGCTTACCTTCGCTGTTTCACAATACGGCCCTGGGCACGACCAAGACCGACAACCTGGTCCTGGTCATACTGGAAGGCATTCCACGCCTTCCCGGTACTCCTGGCGCCATCATGCCTGCATTCAAAACGCAATTATCCGATCAGCAAATCGCCACGCTCGGTACTTACCTTATCAGCAACTATGGCAATCCCCAGGCCACCATTACCACTGACCAGGTCAAGAGCTTGAGATCCGGGCAATCGCCCAACAGCACAGTAGATCTGGTGTGGTTGGCTCGGGCCGGAATCGTCGGCGGCGGCATTATTGTGCTGCTGATTATCGGCTTTCTTGTACGAAGGTCGCGAAAACGACATCAGTAGTCAGGCTAGGCTCGCCCTTCAGCAACAACGCCGGGGCGGGCTTTTTTGGGCGGCAATGTAGCCAAGAGCAGGCCGGCCAATGCAAGGGCAAACGCAATAAGCTGCATGACTCCCAGGGTTTCGCCCAGCGCAGCGATGCCCACGACCGCGGCGCTGACCGGCAACATCACGGTAAAGACCCCGGCCCGCGATGCCGGTACGGATTTCAACCCCGTCATCCATAGCCATACCGTCCAGACGCTGGCCGCCAAGGCATAAAACAGCAGCAACAACCACATGCTGACTGGCACGCCGGAAAAGTCAAAACGTAGCGCTGCATAAATACCAAAAGGAGTGGTAAGCGCAAATCCCCACAAATTGATTACCGCGCTGATACGTTTCGGGCTCATGACAGCCGTCAGTTTTTTCCCGATCACAGCATAGGCGCCCTCGCACAGTACCGCGCCGAAGATCAGCAGATTGCCCAGCCAGGCCTTGTCGCGCGCTGCCGAGGCCAACAGCGTCCCCTCATCCCCTACCGCCATATCGCCTTTGGCGAGCGACAGCAAGCCTATGCCCAACGCGCCGCAGGCCACAGCACCCCAAACCCGGTGACTGATGGCTTCCCTTAAAAACACGCGGCTCATCAGCGCTACCACTGCCGGGATGGCAGACATGATTACCCCCGCCGACACCGCCGTAGTCATGCTGACACCGAAAATCATGCAGATCGTGAACAGAAAATTGCCCAGGAACGACTCCAGGAAAATCAATCCTTTGGTTTGCCGCGACAACGTGGGCTCGGAAGCGGGCTTGCGCAGCCAGCGAAGCATGGCCACACCACCTATTCCAAAGCGCAGCCACGCCAGCAACAAGACGGGAAAAATCATGGCCAACGGCTTCGAGAGCGCCACATAGGAACCTACCAGCGACATGCTTAGTGCCAGGCATCCGTACGCAACCAGGCGATTGGAACGATTATTCATTCAGAAGTCAGTCCTTAGCAGGATATTTGAAGTAGTACAATTGGGGATTATCGCTAGCGCATCAGCTCATTCAGCTGATGTTTATTGTTCGCGCATGATCTGCGCAACTTTGACCGGCCTACGCACACCCCGCGTTAGCCCGAACCCCTAAGCGATTCCCAATTCATTCTGCATTCTACCGGCCGCCGCGCTGCTTCGCTTGCCATGCAAGCCGTAATGCATTGGCGGTCCATATCATTTAAGGATTTCACCATGCAGGCTATTGCCCGCCTGAGCCAATTTGTTGGCAAGACATTTGCCATCTGGGTATTGCTGTTCGCAATACTCGCTTTCTTCGCCCCCGAACAATTTCGCGGCATCGGTCCCTACATCGTGCCATTGCTTGGCATCATCATGTTTGGAATGGGGCTTACCCTGTCCAAGAGCGATTTCGCCGAAGTGTTCAAACGCCCCGGTGACGTGCTTATAGGCGTCCTGGGCCAGTTCATTATCATGCCGGGTATCGCATGGGGACTTAGCACCGCATTGCAACTGCCACCCGAAGTCGCCGTCGGCGTCATTCTTGTGGGCTGCTGCCCAGGCGGAACTGCATCCAATGTGATGACCTTTCTGGCCCGCGGAGATGTGGCGCTATCGGTAGCGATCACCTCGGTAACCACATTGTTGGCGCCAGTCGTGACACCCGCCCTCATCTATCTTTTGGCTAGCCAGTGGCTGGAAGTCAGCGCCTCGGCCATGTTCTGGTCTATTGTGCAAGTTGTGATTGTTCCTATCGCCTTGGGCGTGCTGGCTCAGTCGCTGCTGCGCGAAAAAGTCAAAGCTTGCATTGATGTACTTCCTTTGGTCTCCGTCGTCGCTATTGTTGCCATCGTGGCAGCCGTCGTTGCCGGCAACCAGGAAAAAATCGCGACCAGCGGCCTGATGATATTCGCGGTGGTGGTCTTGCATAATGGACTTGGTTTGTTGTTGGGCTACTGGCTTGCCAAATTATCGGGTCTAAGCGTCGCCAAGCGCAAAACCATGTCTATTGAGGTCGGCATGCAAAATTCCGGTCTGGGTGTGGCACTTGCCACAGCGCACTTCTCGCCCCTGGCAGCCGTACCCAGCGCGATCTTCAGCGTTTGGCACAACATATCCGGTCCACTTGTCGCTACCTTGTACCAACGTTTTAAAAACGATACGGAAGACGAAAAAGCCGGCGAGCCTGTGCAAGCTGCATCTGCCAAGCAAGCCGGCCTCAAAGCCTAGTACGTTAAGCGCATGCTTTTTGTGCGCCGTCCCGTATTTCCTGGGGACTGACATCGCGTATATGCGTCGCAATTGACCACTTATGGCCAAATGGATCCTCCACTACGCCATAACGGTCACCCCAGAACGTGTCATCCAGCGGTATCACCACCTTGGCGCCTGCCGCTTTAGCACGTTCCATAGAAGCATCCGCGTCGTCAACATAAAGGTGCACCGACACAGGCGTGCCTTTCAGTGTTTTCGGACTTAATGACCCCCACTCCTCGAACTCATCCATCAACATAACGACGGAATCGCCGATGCGTACCGCGCCATGCATCAGCTTGCCCTCCGGGCCCTCAAGGCGCACCATCTCTGTTGCATTAAAAGCTTTCTTATAGAATTCGATGGCATCCGCCGCGCCTGCACACACCAAATGCGGCGTTATCGTATTCATTCCCTGCGGAATGGGCTGAATCTTCGAATTCCCGTCAGGCTCTAGCCCGAACAAGGCTTTCCCGGTCTGCATATCGAAAGGGGCCGAAAAATGCTCATGGACGGTCATCCATTTCCCGGCTATCTTGCGATAGCAGGACGTCATGCGCATCCACGACGATTTTTCCTTCCCGTTTTCGTCGCTGCCGCCGCAACGGATCAAACTGTGCGCAAAGGCTACGTTATCTTCTGCCTCGACACTTAATTCGCTGGTCTCGAAAACCATCGGGCCTGGGCACATGGCTATGCACATCTCCCAATGTTTTTTGTACGCATCCGCCCCCTTGAACTGCAGTTGCTGAATGGCGTCGAACGATACGATATCTGGCGCGTAGTACGACATGATTGCATCGACGTCCCCCGCTACCGCTGCTTTCGTCCAGCTTTGCACCCTGGCCTTGATTTCGGCCTGGGCAGCTGCATTGGCACCTTGCGTGCTCATAGTCTCTCTCCTTTCAAGAATGATGACGACCTAACGAGATTATGTTCCGCGTTTTCGGCCATCTTCGCTAAATTAACACTACCAGATCCTAATTAACAACCCAGCACTCCTAAATTAGGACTATAGTGGTAAACTTTTACTTATGGCAATAAAACGAAGCTATTCTGATGCATGCGCTGCCGCCCACGCCCTGGATGTGGTGGGCGAACGGTGGGCTTTATTGATAGTGCGCGAACTATTACTGGGCCCAAAGCGTTTCACCGACTTGCGTGCTGGTCTGGCTGGCGTCAGTCCAAATGTACTTACGCAGCGCTTGAACGAACTAGAAACGACCTTAGTGGTCAGGCGTCGAAAACTGCCTGTGCCCGCCAACGCGTGGGTCTACGAACTCAGTGATTGGGGTCGCGAACTCGAACCGGTTATTCATCAACTGGCACGTTGGGGTGTGCAATCGCCCTCGTTCTCGCGCCCTGTCGGGCTGGGGATAGATGCCATGATGCTGTCATTGCGCACCATGTTTAATCCGGACTTGGCCAACGGCTACACGGCAACGATAGAAATCGGCCTGGCCCACGACCAATTCACTGTCCGCATAAACAACGCGCACATCGATTTGTTCCGAGGCAGCGCCCCGGAAGCAGACATCAGGCTGAAAACAGACCCGGACACCTTGGTCATGCTGGCTTACGGCAAGGCAGATATTGACCAAGCCATTCAGGAAGGCGCCTTGGTATTCACAGGAAAAAAAGCTGCTGTTAAACGCTTCCTGACGCTATTCAGGCTTCCCGGGCGCATCCCCAAAGACGCCTAACGCCTTGACGATAATATGATGCCGCTCACAATCAAGGCAAAGGCCACTGCATGGTAACCGTGCGGCATCTCTCTTAGGAAGGCAGAAGACATCAATGCAGCAAACAACGGAGTAAGGTTGTTGAAAAACCCAGCCGTACTTGGCCCCGCGCGTTGTACTCCCAGGCCCCAGCACCGGAACGCGATGATCGCCGGGCCCACCACCACATAAATCAACGCGGCCGCCAACGGCCAGCCCCATTGAATCTGGCTAGTGGTCAGGGTCCATTCCCCCGCTGCCAATGCGCCTGACCACACCACGCCAAATGATATCTGGGCCAGTAAAAAAGTGGCCCAACTACGGCGCAGCGCTTCAGTATCGGTGGACTGGATCAGCAGCCAGCTATAAAAAGCCCACACAATACTGGCCACTACCATGAACAGATCCCCAATCACGAACTGCAACGCCAGCAATTGCTGCAAGTCGCCATGACCAAGCACGATGAGCACCCCACCGACTGATAGCACCGCCCCCGCGACCTGCTTGCCTGCGACCTTTGTCTTGAAAAACAAGGTGCCGACCAGCAACATCCACACCGGCATGCTGGCGCCAACCAGGGTAACGTTGATCGGTGTCGAGGTATGCAGCGCCATATACTGCAAGGCGTTGTACAGCCCTATACCCAATAGCCCCAGCAAAGCAAAGCGCTTTCGGCTTTGCCATAGGCCGCTGCCTTTGCGGAATATGGAAAAACCGAAAGGCAACAATATGGCAAAGGCAATGGCCCAGCGGAAAAAATTCAGCGTAATGGGAGGAATAAGCTCGCTGACCATGCGCCCCACCACCGCATTCCCTGCCCAAAGCAAGGGTGGGATAATAAGCAGCATGGCGGTAGACGGCGTCAGTTTTTGATTCATAAGTTGCGGCAACAGCAGGCAAAAAAGATGTACGGCACGCCTGCACAAAGCGCTATCGTACTAAACCCGCCACGAAATCAATTCAGTCACCGATAAACGGCTGGATCAATTGTGTCGCCAATTCGGCATGATCCGCTTCAACCAAAAGTGTCTGTGCGTTCAAGCTGTTAGTCATTGGCCCCGGATACATGGAACTGAACGCGCCACCTTGCATCAAGAAAGAAATGCCGTACGCTTGCATCAACGAAACAATAACTGCCGCTTCGGATTCCGATTTTGGTGAATAGATTGGTATCATATTTGTCCCCCCCGACAAACAACGCTTGCTGGGATCTTAACGTGTTTAGTTTTAAACGCTTCGATCCAGGCCGGAGAAAAGATTTCCATGGCAGTTTTCGACATCAATCCTATAGTTAATTCCCTGAGTGCCATACGGCTGGAATGGCGCGACTCCCAAGGCCGGGTAAATGAGCCTGGCGGACGCGAATTCCCTTCGCCCCAGGCAATAAGCACGATTCTCAACGACCTGAAAGGCGTGCTGTTCCCCATGCGCCTTGGCCCTCTGGACCTGCGTCAGGAAAGCGAAAACTTCTACGTGGGCCATACCCTTGACTCAGCCCTCCACGCCTTGCTGCATCAGGTACGGCTGGAACTGCATTATCAAATGCGGCACCGACAAGACGGTGACCACGACATAGAAGCCACCGCAGTCGCTGCCGTGCAGGCCTTTGCATCCGCCCTGCCGGACATACGCCGCTTACTCGACAGCGACGTCCTTGCGGCCTTCCGTGGCGACCCTGCCGCCCGCAGCGTAGACGAAGTCTTGCTGTGCTACCCCGGTGTGCTGGCCATGATCCACCACCGAATCGCCCATCACTTCTACAACCACGGTCTGCCGCTGCTTGCGCGCATGTGTTCCGAACTGGCGCACTCACAAACCGGTATCGATATCCATCCCGGGGCGCAAATTGGCGCCTGCTTCTTCATCGACCACGGTACAGGCGTGGTCATCGGCGAAACATCGATCATCGGGGAGCGGGTACGCATATACCAAGCAGTTACGTTGGGCGCCAAGCGCTTCCCCACCGACGGCAACGGCAAGCTGGAAAAAGGCTTGCCGCGCCACCCCATCGTTGAAGATGACGTCGTTATTTATGCAGGCGCCACCATTCTGGGCAGGGTCACCTTGGGCCAGGGCTGTACCGTAGGCGGCAACGTATGGCTGATGCACGACGTGCCGGCTGGCGGGCACGTAACCCAGGCCGACTCGCAAGGCATGCAAAGCTGCGATCCCGCAGCCGAGGGATAGCACAGTCCAGCTTACTTAGGGGCCGGCGGCACAAAAGGTGTCGGCCGGCTCATTCCGTGATATTCCCGATTCGGAATCATATCTGTCCCGATCGCCATGCGATTGGACATATTGTAAAAAGCCACGGTATCGGCCAAGTCGAAGATATCTTCGTTGCTTAACCCCACAGCCCGCAAATGTTCGCGATCTTCCTCGGTGACTTGCGCGGGAATCGAAGTCAGTTTCCACGCAAAATCCAGCATGGCGCGCTGGCGCGCGTCCAGCTTGGCAACGCGGTAATTCATGACCATCATTTCCCCCAGCTCGGGGTCGCCCGACAAGTTACGCACGGCCTGACCGTGCGCGACCAGGCAGTAGTAGCAATGATTCACGCTAGAGACCACCACAGCAATCATCTCGCGTTCCAGCTTGCTCAAGCCCGATGGCGCCAGCATCAACTCGTTATACATGGCCATGAAATTGCGCAGTTTGTTGGGCCGCAGACTGTAGGCGGCAAGCACATTGGGAACAAACCCCAGCTTGTCTACGCACTTCTTGAATACTTCTTGAAGGTCGTCATCCAGGGTGCCAGCGTCGGGGACTCCCAGTGCAGAAACATGATCGGGCTGCGGCATAAACGTTTCCTCTCCTTGTTATTGCAGGACTCCAGGCAGGTTTGCAGGCGTCCCGCTTTTGACTAATAATGGGATCATACCGGCTATCTTCCACGGACACTGATCATGAGCATGGACTTTCCTGGCTTTTCCTCACCTGCAGCCAGCACTGAAGCGCCACTGGAAATGCTGGCCGCCTGCCATATTCGCGTTCAAAGCCAATGCGCCACGCTAACGCGCCTGGTTGCTCATCTTGCCGAGCATGGCAGCGATGACCAGGCTCGAACTGCCGCTACCAACATCATGCGCTACTTCGAAACCGCAGCGCTACAGCACCATGCTGATGAAGAAGAGGATTTGTTTCCGGCCCTGATCGAATCCATGGCAGGGTCTGATGCCGTGTGCATACGCGAACTTACGGAAGGGCTCAGCGCAGATCACCGTCAACTGGAAGCGATCTGGGCGGGACTTAGGCAAACGCTGGAACAGGTTGCCGGCGGACAGCCTGCCCTCTTGCCGTCAGATAAGGTAATGGCTTTCGTCGATTTGTATGAACGCCATATCGCGCTCGAAGAAGATGAACTGCTTCCCATGGCGGCCCGCCTGCTCAGCGACAACGACATCACACGTATCGGCCGCGCGATGCGTGAACGTCGCGGCATTACCGACACAGCTGTCGGCTAGCGTATTTTCGGTTCAAGTGTTTACTGCACATGCATCATGAGTGCTTCAGCTACGTTATCCGGCTCTGGTGACGGTTGCAAGACTCTGATGACGTTGTCCGGGGTGGGTGAGGCCAGTCCGGCACGGCGTGCTTGTTTCCGCGTCTGCCTCGTCCATCCGGGCGTCGGCCGAACTCCCTGCGCTACGCTCCGGTCAGACAGCGGCCGACGACACCCCCCGGATTCCCTTCGTCAGCACGC
>NZ_JBEBUX010000094.1:0-16781 GCF_040393045.1 Pollutimonas bauzanensis
GGGATGTTGCAGCGACTTTCGGTGGCGAGCGAGACGCACGCGAAAGGAGCCCGAATGGGCGGATGAGCGGGGCTTCGCGATGTTCGGCGCCGTAGGGCGACGAACCGTCAACGAGGAGCAAAACACCCCCTCCCAGGATCTGACACGCGTGTGTAAGGAACGATACGAACTAAGGTATGAGGAATTAGCAAACACGCACTTACCTAAATACGCAGCTCAATCAACCCAGTACGAATTGAACATCCTCGGCCGCATCCCGCCCGCTGCGTACCGCGCCCTCCAGTACCGCCGGATAACCCGTATCCGTCCAGTCTCCTGCTACCCAAACCCGTGGCCAGGGAGTACGGTTTTCAGGCCGCATCAAACCCGGCACAGCAGCAAACGTTGCCCGCTTCTCAATAATGACCTCATGCCCAACTACGTGAGGCAACGAACCAAACCGGCGGCACTGTTCCTGGACTTGCGCAATCACAGCGGCAACCGCTTGCGGCTGCGGGTGCGCCATGAAAGCACGTGCATCGCTGATTACGATATTAAGCAAGCTGCCGCTTTGTTTATGGATATCGGATAAGGCATCCCCCCGCATGAATGCGCTGCGATCAAATAGCCATTGACCAAACCATAACCGTGCAGGATCTTCCTTTAGCAGCAGCATTGCCTGCGGCAGTTTCCATGGCGTCTCCAGCTGCAGTGTCAGCGTGGCGATGGGTATGTATTCAAACGCGGCCAGCATGGCCAAGTAACGCGATCCGGATTCAGAAGGACTTAGCTGGCGCAGCAATCGATGCGTTGCCGGGGCGTTGCCTGCCACCACGACGGCGTCGTAGGGCACGCCATCAAGCGCCACTTGCGACCATCCGCCTGTCAACTGCCTTACTGCATGCCCGCAGTGAACATTCAATGTGCCAGCGGTATCCGGCGGCGCATAACGTTCGACATGGTCGGGCCACAGTTGAGATAAATCGACACGTGGTATCAGTATGTCGGAAGCAGATTTAGGGCCGCCCAGACTGTCTTGCAGGACTCGCGCAAATAATTGGGCGCAGGCTTGGTGTATCGGGGTATTGAGTGCGGCAACGCATAAGGGCAGCCAGAACATGTGTATGGCATGTGCCGATTGTTGGCCACGCGTTAACCATTGGGCCACCGTTAGTCCGGGCTGCGTCTTCCATTTCTGGCGTTTCAAGCTTTGGATAAGGGTAATCAGGCGCCAGCGCTCTGCCAGGTTCAGACCACGCATGCCGATGATCCCGCCGAGCAGGTGCAAGGGGGCGGGCAGGCGTGCCGCTCGCAATATAAAGCTGCCGTCCGCCGCTTCCAGGGCGAGCGGTTCTCGATACAGCAAGAAACCTGGATCAAGGCCTAGTTCTTGCATCAAGGCCTGCGTTTCTGTGTAGGCCCCCAGCAAGATATGCTGGCCGTTATCGATACGGGTTTGAAGCGCGGGCGATTGCACTCCTCGTGCTCGCCCTCCGAGTGTGCGGGCGGCCTCGAAGACCGTAACGGAAAAACCGCGTTGCCGCAGTCGAACCGCTGCGCTCAGGCCTGCCCAGCCGCCGCCGATGACGGCAATATTCATCGACTCAGGCGCTTGACCAGGCCGCGCCCGCCGCCGACCCATACTTTCCAGGCCAGCCAGAATTTTCGTATCGGTGTCAGCGAAATTCGTTGGTCAAGTACTTGCCAGTTATCGCGTTCGATTTCGTCCAGCAGGGTGTAGTAAATCGCTGCCATCATCAGGCCAGGGCGCTGGGCGCGGCGATCAACTTCAGGTAGGGCTTGCATGGCCTCCCGATAGCATTGCTTGGCCCTGTCGGTTTGGAAGCGCATCAATTCGACAAAGCGATCAGAGTGCTGACGGTCGATGATTTCCGAGGCCTTCACGTTGAACTTCTGCATGTCATCGACAGGCAGGTAAATACGGCCCCGCCTGGCATCGTCGCCGACGTCCCTGATGATGTTGGTCAGTTGGAAAGCCAGGCCCAGTTTTTCGGCATAGACCAGGGTTTGGGGCTGGGTATAGCCAAAAATGCTGGCCGACAATTCGCCCACTACGCCGGCGGCGTGCCAGCAGTACTTTCGTAGTCCGGGCCAGTCCAGGTAGCGGGTCTGATCCAGATCCATTTCCATGCCCTCGATGACTGCCAGCAAGCGGGCCTGGCTTAGGTCGTAGTTAAGCACATGCGGCGCCAGAGCCTGCATGACGGGATGCTCTGTGTGGCCTTTGTGCAGTTGCTCGACCTGGGTTCGCCACCACGCCAGTTTCATGCGCGCAACCGACGGCTCGTTGCTGTTGTCGACGACATCGTCGACTTCCCGGCAAAAAGCATACAGGGCGGTGATGGCTTTGCGCTGTTCTGGCGGCAAAAACAAAAAGGAATAATAAAAACTGGAGCCGCTTTGAGCGGCTTTATTCTGGCAATATTCGTCGGGGCTCATACGTTGTCGTAGCGGGGCTAGTGTTAGGCGTTGCTGGTGTTCCGGTCTTGCACAAGGGGTGGCTCAGCCCAGTGCGCGCCAGAATAGCAAAATCCAATCGCGTTTTTGCAGCGTTGGGCGGTGAAAGAATATGTCGTAGTGTAATTGGTCGAGACGATCAAGGATACGTAAACCCCCGTGAACGACCAGCTTTAATTCAAATCCGATTCGTCCGGGCAGCCGTTGTGTCAAGGGCAAGCCGGCAAGCAGTTGCTCGCGTGCCTGCTGTACCTGGGCTTGCATCAGTGCCTGCCAGGCGGGGTCCGTGTGCAATTTCTGGCTAATATGGCTTTCACCTACGCCGTAATGTTTTAGCTTGCTTTGCGGCAAGTAGACACGCTCTTTCTGCCAGTCGATGGCGACATCCTGCCAGAAGTTGGTAAGTTGCAAGCCGGTGCAGATCGAGTCTGCCTGCGCCAGGTTGCCGGGCGTTGCGGCCTGATACAGATGGAGCATCAGGCGGCCTACGGGGTTGGCCGACCGCCGGCAATAGTCGAACAGCTCGGCATCGTCGTTGTAGCGGGTGGTGACAACGTCTTGTTCGAAAGCCGAGATCAGGTCAAGAAAGGGTTCCATGGGCAGGGCGTATTGCCTGATGCTTTCGGCCAGCGGTTCAAAAACAGGTGTTCTTGCATCGCCGGGGGGAAGCGTCAGCGACCCTGCCTGGATCTGCAGCAGGGCGTCGCGGTAGCCGGCCAGTTGTGCCAGGCGCTGATCAGGTGTGGCGTTGCCTTCATCGGCGATATCGTCCGCGCTGCGTGCATAACGGTATATGTTCCTGACGGGAACCCGCAGGCGGCGCGGCAGCAACAAAGATGCCACAGGAAAGTTTTCATAGTGATCGACGGCCATAGGCGGTGAGTATAAGACATGGCTGTCAAGAAAACGCGACCTCGCGCAGGTTGCTTAGGCAAGCCTTCTGGCCGTACCATCTAGGCTTTTCGAGGACGCCTTGTTCCGAGGTGCTTTTCGGACTGTACTTTTCTTGTCAATGGCATTATTGCGGCCCGCAAAGGAAGACTCATGCCACGTCCTATTTCGGCAACGATTTCGTTGTCGTCCCTAAGCCATAATTTAAGGGTTGTGGCGCAACAGCTTGACGGCACCGCTGCGCAAGTGAAACGGCCCCGGCCCAACATCTGGGCCGTGATCAAAGCCAATGCCTACGGGCACGATATTGACAATGCCATCCGGGGTTTCAGCCAGGCCGAGGGCCTGGCCATGCTTGACCTGAACGAAGCCGTGCGCTGTCGCGAAGCGGGCTGGGAACGGCCTATTCTGTTATTGGAAGGGTTTTTCGAGCCTGCTGATATTGCCATATTGGATCACTATCGTCTGGCCACGGCCGTGCACTGTAAAGAGCAGGTCGATATGTTGGCGGCAGCCAAGGTCGCCCACCCCATCGACGCCTTTGTAAAGCTCAATTCCGGTATGGGCCGCCTGGGGTTTCCAGAGGAGGATTACCGTGCCGCCTACGAGCAGGTACAAACCCTGCAGGCGTGCGGCATCTTGAACAGCCTGGGGAAAATGACTCACTTTGCCCGGGCCGATGACGATCCCGTAACCACCCAGCAGCAGTTGCAGGTGTTTAATCAACTGACCCAGGGGCTGCCTGGCAAGGTCAGCGTGTGTAATTCCGCAGCTACCTTGACACCGGGTTTGTGGGCCTCGCTTCCCGATCACCAGGAACAATGGGTCAGGCCCGGCATATGCCTGTATGGCGCCTCGCCATTCGCCGACAAGTCCGCTGCTGCTCTGGGCTTGCGGCCGGCCATGACCTTATCGGCCAAGCTGATCAGCCTGCGGAATATACCCATTGGCGCCGGAATCGGTTATGGCCATGCTTTTACCGCTGCCGCGCCTATGCGCATAGGCATTGTGGCTTGTGGTTATGCCGATGGCTACCCGCGCCATGCCGGCACCGGCACGCCTATTACCGTAGATGGGGTGCGCACGCGTCTACTGGGCAGGGTTTCGATGGACATGCTGGCTGTCGACCTGACCGGGATCCCGCAAGCTAGCGTAGGTTCGCCTGTGGTGCTTTGGGGTGAGGGCGGGCCTTCAGTCGACGAAGTGGCGCAGGCTGCCGGTACGATAGGCTATGAATTATTGTGCGCCGTTGCGGCCCGGGTGCCTAAAATTGTCATTTGCTGACAGCAGGCAAGCGCAAATTGGAGTTTAATCGCAGAATTCGTACTGTTGTCGTCGGACATGTCGGGAAGAGTGGTTCGACTGACCTTGAAAGGAAATTGCGTGAAGAATAAATGTGTACTGGTAACGGGCGCTACAAAAGGGATAGGATGGGCGATCAGCCGGCGTCTGGCCGACTTGGGTTGCCATGTCGTGGGTCTGGCCCGGCACACACAGGATATCGATTTTCCTGGTTATCTGTATTCCTGCGATTTGCACAATGCGGGTGAAACCGAAGACGTGCTGCGCGTCATACGCGAAAAGTATCCTGTCGATGCCGTAGTCAATAATGTCGGCTTGGTCATGCCGGAACCCTTGGGTGAAGTCGATCTGGCTTCGCTTTATCATGTATTCGATCTGAATGTCCGTGTTGCGGTGCAGGTAACGCAAACTTTTATTCCTTCGATGAAGGCGCGTAAAGAGGGCCGCATCGTGAATATATGCAGCCGTGTCACGCATGGTGCGGTCAATCGCACCAGTTATTCCGCCGCCAAAAGCGCCCTGATCGGCTGTACCAAGACCTGGGCCCTTGAACTGGCTGCTTATGGCATTACGGTAAATGCTGTGTCGCCAGGTCCTGTAGATACTGAATTATTTCGTGCTGGGCATCCCGAAGGGGGCGACGCCGAAAAGAAAGCCTTGGCCTCCATACCTATGGGCCGATTGGGCCAGCCGGCCGAAGTGGCCGCGGCAGTTACCTTTTTACTGGGCGACGAGGCAAGTTTTATTACCGGGCAGGTTCTGGGGGTGGACGGCGGCGGCAGCCTTGCCGGACGGTAGCAGCGCCTTGGCCGGTTAAACTCGCTGCATGGCCAAATCAAAAACCTTATTTATTTGTAGCGAATGCGGTGGCACTTGCCCGAAGTGGGAGGGTAAGTGTCCGCACTGCAACGCGTGGAACACACTGGAAGAGTCCCGCGACCCGGGCGTTGCTACGCATCGGTTTGCGCCGTTGGCCGGAGCCAGCCCCATACGCAGCCTGGCTGAAATTGAAGCGCGCGAGTTGCCGCGTCAGCCTACCGGTATCTCCGAATTTGACCGGGTGCTGGGCGGCGGTTTGGTTACCGGCGCAGTGGTGCTGATCGGTGGCGACCCAGGCATAGGCAAGTCGACCTTGCTGCTGCAGGCGTTGGTGTCGTTGTCGCATGTGGTCAAAGTCTTGTATGTAACCGGTGAGGAATCGGCGGAACAGGTCGCCCTGCGAGCCAGGCGGCTGGAATTGGCGACCGGCGACGTCGATCTGCTTGCCGAGATTCGTCTTGAGGCGATTATTGCCGCCCTGGTCGAGCGGCGCCCTAGTGTGGCGGTCATTGACTCAATACAAACCCTATATTCCAGCGAGCTTAGCGCTGCGCCCGGCTCAGTGTCGCAAGTGCGGGAGTGTGCGGCCCAGTTGACCCGCCTGGCCAAGCAAACCGGCATTACGATTGTGCTGATAGGGCACGTTACCAAGGACGGCACGTTGGCCGGGCCGCGGGTTCTGGAACACATTGTCGATACTGTCCTCTATTTCGAGGGTGATACGCACTCTTCGTTCCGATTGATAAGGGCTTTCAAAAATCGTTTCGGCGCGGTCAACGAGCTTGGTGTTTTCGCCATGACGGATCGGGGTCTGCGCGGCGTTGCCAACCCGTCGGCCTTGTTCTTGTCGCAACACGAACAGGATGTCGCGGGGTCATGCGTCATGGCAACCCAAGAAGGCACGCGTCCGCTATTGGTGGAAATCCAGGCTTTGGTTGATACGGCCCACGTGCCTAACCCGCGCCGGCTGTCGGTTGGGCTCGAGGGCACGCGGCTGGCTATGTTGCTGGCCGTCTTGCATCGGCATGCCGGCGTCGTTACCTTCGATCAGGATGTCTTTGTCAATGCGGTGGGCGGCGTAAAAATTACCGAACCCGCCGCCGACCTCGCCGTATTGCTGGCGATTATGTCATCGTTGCGCGATAAGCCTTTGCCCAAGGGGCTGGTGGTGTTCGGCGAAGTGGGTTTGGCCGGGGAAATTCGTCCCGCGCCACGGGGCCAGGAACGGCTCAAAGAGGCCGCCAAGCTAGGCTTTAGCGTGGCACTTATTCCTAAGGCGAATGCGCCCAGGCAGCCCATAGAAGGACTGGAAATTTGGGCGGTCGATCGTGTGGAATCGGCCATAGATCGCTTGCGCTAAGGCTGTTGAGCAGCTTGTTTAGGGGTATGTCTTGGATTGGTATGTCGTTGCAATAGGGTGCTTGTTGTCTGGCGCTCTGATCGGGTTTACGGGCGGTGTGCTGGGCATAGGGGGCGGGCTGCTGGCCATTCCCTTGCTGGGGTTGTTCTTGAATATGGATCAGCAAGCTGCCCAGGGAACGGCGCTCATCATGGTGTTGCCAGCCGTACTCATGACGGTACGCAAGTACAACCAAAATGCGAAAATCAATTTTCGTGCGGCAGGGGCCGGGGCCGCTGGTTCTATCGTTTTTACCTGGGTCGGCGCGCAAATTGCGCTTGGGATTGATCCTGTCCTCTTGCGTCGGATCTATGCCATTTTTGTTTTGGGCATCGCCGTGTTCTATCTTTATCAAAGCAGGCGCTCCAGCCAGCCGAACAAGCCCCAAAAGCCCCGGCGAAACGTTGAGGACTTCCATAAGGGATGGTTTGCGCTGATAGGCATGATTGCGGGCTTGGCAGGCGGTGTTTTCGGTGTTGGCGGCTCGGTGCTGGTAGTGCCCATTCTGACCACGGTGTTTCGCTTGACGCAAACCGGTGCGCAGGCGCTGGCCCTGACCATGATTGTGCCCGGTACCTTTGTGGCGCTTTTCGCGTATGCTGCGCATGGCCAGGCCGACTGGCTGGTCGGCATACCGATGGCGTTGGGCAGCATTTTCTTCGTGTCCTACGGCGTCAGACTCGCGTACTCATTGCCTGAACCGCGCTTGAAGCTGGTCTTTGCTTGTATGCTTCTGGTTATCATGGTTTTGCTACTTATAAAGGCCTGATTTCATGCATGCAAGCCGATTTTCCAATGTTTTTCTGGGTGTGCGCGCCTTTCGCCGCGACTGGCATTCGGGGGAAATACGCCTCTTGATGCTGGCTTTGGTGATTGCCGTGGCGGCAGTCACCAGCGTGGGCTTTCTGGCCGACCGCGTAGGTCGCGCGCTTGAGCGCGATTCGGCGCAAATGCTGGGCGGCGATCTGGCCTTGCAGTCCGACGAGCCGATCACTGCTGGTTTTCTGGCGCAGGCTGGCGCCTTGCATCTGGATACGGCGCAGACGCTCCAGTTTCCGTCCATGATAAGCAGCGGCGACCATACTCACTTGGTGGCCCTCAAGGCCGTTTCCGAAGGCTATCCTTTGCGCGGCCAACTACGTCTGGCGGATACGCCGGCCGGCAAGGGCGAAGCGCATCAGCAATTGCCCGAAGCGGGAACGGTTTGGGTAGATCCCCAGGTGCTCAGCTTGTTGGGTATTTCATTGGGCGACAAAATTACCGTGGGCGATTCGCGCATGACGGTAACTCGTGTCATTGCCTACGAGCCCGACAGGGGCATGCAGTTTGTCAACGTAGCGCCTCGCGTGATGCTGGGATTGCCTGACTTGCCCGCTACCGGTTTGCTCGCGCCTGGAAGCCGGGTAGGCTATCAGTTGCTGGTGGCGGGTTCGGCGGATGCCGTCAGCGCCTACAAAGGCTGGCTGAACGCCAACATGAAGCGTGGGCAAAAGCTCAGCACCCTTGAGGATAACCGGCCGGAAGTCCAGCGAGCGCTGGTTCGCGCGCATCAGTTCCTGATACTGGTTGCCTTGCTCACGGTGATGATTGCCGCCGTGGCGGTTGCATTGGCCGCACGGCGCTTCAGCCTGCGACATCAGGATGGTATCGCCATCATGCGTTGCCTGGGCGCCAGCAAGACACAGCTGACCACCATGCTGTGGTCGCAATTCCTATTGCTGGCAGTGATCGCATCTTCGATAGGCGCATTGGCTGGCTATGCCGTGCATGAGGGCTTGGTTGCCATAGTTGCCGACTGGATCGATACCAGTTTGCCTGCAGCGTCGGTGCTGCCGGCATTGCAAGGGTTGGTTACTGGCCTATTGCTATTACTGGGATTCGCGCTTCCGCCGCTGGCGACCTTACGCCAAGTTCCTCCGGCCAGGGTATTGCGGCGCGATGCCTCTATAACCGTCGTCAAGCGCTGGCCGGCATATAGCCTGGGTCTTGCCGCATTTTTCGCGCTGATAGTCTGGATATCCGGGGATATGCGATTAAGCCTGGTGGTGTCTGCTGGCTTCCTGACAGCCTTTTTTGCCTTTGCTGCCCTGGCTTACGTATTGGTACGGGCGCTGGGTTTTATGCGATACCGGGTCAACGGCCATCCCGCGTTGCGGTTTGCGCTAGCCGGTATGGCGCGCCGCCGCGGCCTTACGGTGACTCAGTTGTGTTCTTTAAGCATGGGGTTGATGATATTGCTCTTGCTGGCCATTACACGCACCGATTTGTTGCAAGGCTGGCAAAACACCTTGCCGCCGGGCGCTCCCAATACGTTTCTTATTAACATTCAGCCTGATCAGCGCGCTGCTGTCGTGGATAGCCTCAAGCAGGCCGGCGTCCACGATCCGCTGCTCTCGCCCATGATTCGAGGCAGGCTGCTGGCCATCAACAAGAAGCCTGTCGATTCCGCCAGCTACACCGATGACCGCGCCAGGCGACTGGTAGATCGGGAGTTCAACCTGTCATATACGGATGTCTTGCCTTCCAGCAATAAAATGGTGGAGGGGCGTTGGCTGAACCCCGATAAACCCGAGGTCTCGCTGGAAAGCGGCTTGGCCAAAACGCTGGGTATCAACGTGAACGACAGCTTGACGTTCGACGTGGCGGGTCGGCCCATAGACGTGACGGTAAGCGGCGTGCGGGAAGTGAAATGGGATTCCTTCCAGGCGAATTTCTTCGCCATCACGAGTCCCGTTGCCTTGAAGGACGCACCGGCGACCTTCATGACATCCATGTACGTGCCTGCCTCCGAGCCCGAGCTGACACAGAATCTGATCCGTCTCTTTCCCAACTTGACGGTTTTCGACGTGGGATCGATATTGGGTCAGGTGCAGCATGTGCTGGATCAAGTAGTGCGGGCCGTGCAGTTGTTGTTTGTGTTTACCGTATTGGCGGGTGTCCTGGTGCTGGGCGCTGCCTTATTTTCGACCCGCGACGAGCGTATGCACGAAGTTGCGGTACTGCGCGCACTAGGCGCTAGCGGACGCCAATTGGCTGCCGCCTTGCGTATAGAATTGCTGGTGCTGGGGGCTATGGCCGGTTTGCTGGCAGCCTTCGGCGCCGTGGCGATCGCGTGGGTGCTGGCCGACCAGGTTTTTGATTTCACCCTGACATTGTCGTGGTGGCCCTGGGCTGTGGGCATGGCCATAGGCATGCTGGCTTCGACTATAGGGGGCAGCATGGCGCTATCCGGAATATTGAAAACGCCGCCTTTGGTGTCGTTGCGAGAGGCTGTATGACCATTGCTATTCAACCCCGTGATCTCATCTCTTCTGCGGGAGCCATGCGCTACGATGCCAGTCGTATTACAGAGCCAGGCCTGTTCTTGTTCGATCCTGCCGCATCGCAGCTTCAAGCCAGTACCGTCGGTGAAGGCGGCCGCCAGGCAGCCTGGTTCGTGAAAGGCGAATTCGGCCAGGGCGTATTGCGCCATTATCGGCGGGGCGGACTGATCTCCAAGTTCAGCACCAACAGTTATATCTGGACGGGCGCCGATACAACTCGGTCATTTGCCGAGTTTGACCTTTTGCAGTTGATGCATCAGCGTGGGCTTGCTGTACCCAGGCCTCTTGCCGCAGCTTATTGGCGCCAGGGGCTGACCTATCGCGCTGCCATCTTGGTCGAAAGAATACCCGGCGTTCAAGCTTTAGCCCAGGTTCTGGCCGTTGGCAGGCAGGCAGCAGTGGCACAGGCTATTTTTGCCATGCATGAATTGGGGGTATGGCATTCCGACCTGAATGCCTACAATATCTTGCTCGATCAGCAGGACAAGGTCTGGCTCATCGATTTCGACAAGTGCCGGGTGCGGGCCTTGTCCCTGGAGCGTAGGCAAGCCAATCTTTTGCGTTTGCGCCGTTCCCTGGTCAAGGTAGCCGATACCGAGGGTATGTTGTGGTGGGGCGGGCTAAGCCAGGCTTACGATGCGCTTGTACGGGCCAAAGGGCTACTTTAGTCGGGAAAAAGCTTTATCATCTCGCTTTTTGTTTTTTGTATTGTCTGGGGGGCTCGCAATGAAATTCAGCATAGCGAAACGACTGCTGCTGGGCACGGCGCTTACCGCCGCAATGTCGACGGTATGGGCGCAAAACAAGGTAGTTAATGTCTATAACTGGGCGGAATATACCGCGCCGGATACGATTTCGGGCTTTCAGGAAGCGACTGGCATCAAGGTGCGCTACGACGTCTACGACAGCAACGATACCTTGCAGGCCAAGTTGCTGACGGGCAAGTCTGGCTACGACGTTGTGGTGCCTTCTACCCACTATGCCGCTCGTCAGATTGAAGGCGGCTTGTTCCAGAAGCTGGACAAAACAAAGATCCCTAATTGGAAGTATCTGGATCCTGACATCATGGATCTGGTGGCGTCCGTCGACCCTGGCAATGAGTATCTTGTTCCTTGGGGATACGGCACAAATGGCTTGGGCTACAACGTCAGCAAGGTCAAGGAAATCATGGGGCCGGAAGCGCCCCTGGATAGCTGGGACATGCTCTTTAAGCCCGAGAATGCGGAAAAGCTTAAAGCTTGCGGCATTTCCGTGCTGGACGAAGCCGCACAAGTCTTCCCGGCTGTATTGCACTACTTGGGCAAAGATCCCAACAGCAGCCAGCCTGATGACTACAAGCAGGCGCTGGAACTGCTGAAATCCATACGGCCCTATATCAGGCAGTTCAGTTCTTCGGGTTATATCGATGAGCTGGCGGGCGGCGACTTGTGCATGGTGTACGGCTTTTCGGGCGATGTCATGATTGCACGGCATCGGGCGCGTGAGGCCAAGAAAGATTACATCGTGGACTACTACATTCCCAAGGGCGGTGCGCCTGCCTGGTTCGACACCATGGCCATCCCCAAAGGGGCGGCCAATGTCGACGAGGCGCTGGCATTCATCAATTACATTGAAACGCCCCAGGTGCATGCGGCAATCACAAACACCATGTTCTACCCCAATGCCAACAAAGAAGCGCGCAAGTATGTCGTCAAGGACGTGGCCGATAATCCCATGATTTATCCGCCTGCCGACGTGGCGAAAACCTTGTACGTGATCAAACCACAGCCTCTGGCCATCCAGCGCCTACAAACGCGCATGTGGGCAGAACTCAAATCGGGAAGGTAGTCGCATGCTGGATGCCCGTACTGTAGCCGCTTCCTGGTCGGGGGACGCTGACGAATTTGTACGCGTCGAAGAGGTGGTCAAGATATTCGGCGATACCGTTGCCGTGAATTCGGTCAGTATGTCCGTACGGCGTCATGAAGTCTTCGCTTTGCTGGGCAGTTCCGGCTGCGGGAAATCGACGCTGTTGCGCATGTTGGCAGGCTTCGAAGAAGTGACATCAGGCCGCATCTTTCTTGACAACGAGGACATCACCAGCCTGCCGCCGTATCGCCGGCCGGTAAACATGATGTTTCAGTCGTACGCGCTCTTTCCGCACATGACGGTCGAGGCCAATGTGGCGTTTGGGCTTAAGCAAGAGGGCGTGCCCAAGAACGAGATTCATGATCGTGTCTTCGAGGCCCTGGATCTCGTGCAAATGGGCAGCTATGCCCGTCGCAAGCCGCAGCAAATGTCGGGGGGGCAGCAGCAGCGGGTGGCATTGGCGCGCAGCTTGGTCAAGCGACCCAAGCTTTTGCTCCTCGATGAGCCTATGTCGGCGCTGGACAAGCAAATACGCCAGAAAACCCAAATTGAACTGGCCAAGATTCTTGATCAGGTCGGGGTGACCTGCATCATGGTGACGCACGACCAGGAAGAAGCCATGACCATGGCGCATCGACTGGCCGTCATGTCGGAAGGGCAGATCATTCAGTCTGGTACGCCGCACGATGTCTATGCCTTCCCCAATTCCCGTTTCGTGGCCGGCTTCATCGGGTCGACCAATCTGTTCACCGGCACTATCGTGGTAGACGAGTCCGACCATGTCCTGATCGAAAGCGGCGAGCTCACCCGCCCCTTATACGTTGATCATGGCATCAGCGAGCCGCTGGGCATGGAGGTCCATGTGTCGGTGCGCCCGGAACATATCCGGGTGTTGCGCGCCCAGCCCGAGTCTGAGTCCAATTGGGGGCATGGCATGGTCAGTCATGTCGCCTGGATGGGAAGCTATGCCAGGTACCAGATACGTCTTGACTCAGGGGCAGTAATCGAGGCCACCGTTCCCAGCCAAGTGTTGGCGCAAGCCGACGCGCCCGGCCTGGATGATGAAGTATTCGCCAGTTGGTCCAGCGACAGCGCGACCGTATTGACATCATGAAAAAGTTTTCCTGGCGGCAGGTTTGGCCGACCGCAAGAACACTCGCCATTGCTCCGCCTTTCCTGTGGCTGACCCTGTTCTTGCTGGTTCCCTTTTTTCTGGTCTTGAAAATAAGCTTCGCCGACCTGAAGTTCGGCATACCGCCCTATACCGCGCTGACCGAGATCAAAGACCAGACCTTGTCGCTGGTATTGAATCTGCGCGGCTATGCCTTGTTGTTCAGCGATAGCCTGTACATCGCCACCTACCTTAACTCGGTCAAGATGGCAGCCATCACGACGCTGTGCTGCGCGCTGATTGGCTATCCGATGGCGTATTACATTGCGCGTTCGCATCCATCGATACGCAATGTCTTGTTGCTAGGCGTCATTCTTCCGTTCTGGACTTCGCTGCTATTGCGTGTGTATGCTTGGGTGGGCATTCTGCGCAACGACGGGTTGCTGAACAAACTGCTGCAATGGCTGGGCCTCATCAGTGCGCCGCTGGAAATCTACCGTACCGACCTGGCCGTCTATATCGGGCTGATTTACGCCTATCTGCCATTCTTTATTTTGCCGCTGTATGCCAATCTGGTTAAGCTGGACACGCGCTTGCTAGAGGCCGCCTACGATCTGGGGGCGCGGCCATGGCGCGCGTTTCTTAGCGTGACCCTGCCTATGTCCATGCCTGGTGTCATTGCCGGTGCAATGCTCGTGTTCATTCCTTCGGTGGGTGAATACGTGATTCCGGAAATGCTGGGCGGCGCCAATACCCTGATGATGGGGCGGGTCATGTGGACCGAATTCTTCAATAACGCCGATTGGCCGATGGCGGCGGCGGTAACGTGTGTCATGGTGCTGCTGTTGCTGGTGCCGCTGGTCATCTTCCAATACAACCAGGTCAAACAGCTGGAAGTGCATAAACGGAGGCGTCATGACCCGGCCTAATCCAGTCCTTCGCGCCGCTGTGCTCGCAGTGGGGTATTCGTTTCTGTATATACCCATACTGTGCCTGATGGCGTTTTCATTCAATGATTCCGCCATGATGACGTCATGGACGGGGTTTTCGTTTAAGTGGTACGTTGAGCTGTTCAACGATCAGGCGTTGCTTGCCGCAGCCAGGCTGTCACTGCTGATTGCCGCCTTGACCGCTACGGCGGCGGTGATCATTGGCACCTGGGCCGGCTACGTACTGGCGCGCATGGGACGCTTCCGTGGCTTTGCGCTGTACATCGGTATGCTTAGCGCTCCCTTGGTCATGCCCGAGGTCGTGCTGGGTATTTCATTGTTGCTAATGTTCGTCGAAGTCAGCGAATTATTCGGGTGGCCCGCCGGTAACGGCATTTTCACCATTTGGGTTGGGCATGTCACGCTGTGCATGGCCTATGTGGCGGTCATTATCCAATCGCGCATCCGTGATCTGGATCGTTCCCTGGAAGAGGCCGCCCTGGATTTGGGCGCCACACCGCTCAAGGTGTTTTTTGTAATTACCTTGCCCCTGATTGTTCCCGCGCTTCTGGCTGCCTGGCTGCTGGCTTTTACCCTGTCGCTGGACGACGTGGTGATTGCTTCGTTCTTGTCGGGACCGGGCTACACTACCTTGCCTCTCGAGGTTTTTTCCAGGGTACGCCTTGGGCTAAAGCCCGAAATCAATGCGTTGGCCACCTTGTTCATGCTCGCGGTAGGCATTGCCGTCGTTGTGGCCAACCGTATGCAATGGCGCAAAAAATCTTAGCAAAGGAAAGTTATTATGGATGCCGTCCAGCTTTATGGCTTGAAAAATTGCAGTACTTGCGTAAAGGCCATGAAATGGCTGGAACAGCAGCAGGTCAAGTTTGAGTTTACCGATTATCGCGATCACCCCGTGGCTGCGGCGCAGCTGCACAAATGGGCCGACGAGCTCGGCGGTTGGGAAAAACTGGTGAATCGTGCCTCCATGACTTGGCGCAATCTGCCCGAAGACCGTAAAACGGCGAGCACTGCCCAACAATGGCAGGATTTGATCGCCGAGTTCCCGACCCTGATCAAGCGGCCGGTAACAGTTGCACAACATGGCAGCGTCAGCGTTGGCTTTTCCGAAAAGAAATACAGCGAACTCTTTATCTAACTACGAACCCATCCCATGCTTACCCAAACAGAACTCAAACAGAACGTTGCCAGCGCCGCCATTGAGTACGTGCTGCCATGGCTCACACCGGACACCATACTTGGCGTAGGCACAGGCTCCACGGTCGACCTTTTCATCGACGCGCTGGCGCCCTATAAAGATCGTTTTCTGGGGGCTGCGTCCAGTTCGGAGCGCAGCTCGGCGCGCCTGGAGGCCTTGGGCATAAAAGTATTCGACCTGAACCAGGTCCAGGGCATGCCTTTGTATGTTGATGGCGCCGACGAGATCGATCAGGGCCTGAATATGATCAAAGGCGGCGGCGGGGCACTTACCCGAGAAAAAATAGTGGCTTCCGTTGCCGATCAATTTGTGTGCATCGTTGATGAGTCCAAAGTTGTGGAGTGCCTTGGACGCTTCCCCCTGCCGGTCGAAGTCATTCCCATGGCGCGGGAAGCCGTAGCGCGCCGTTTAAGCGAATTGGGGGGCAAGCCTGCATTGCGCGAGGGCTTCACAACCGATAACGGGTGCCAGATACTGGACGTGTCTGGTTTGGCCATTACTGAGCCTGCCAAGCTGGAATCGTTGATCAACGATATCCCTGGCGTCGTCTGCTGTGGCCTGTTCGCGCTCGCCGGGGCTGACGTCGTGTTGGTCTCAACACAAGACGGCGTGCGCAGGCTGGATAAAAACCCGTCATAATCACGTCATATTTAACGTGTAGTCTTGCGGCACTAACGATGGCAACCTGGTAGCGGCTTTATGCCGCATGGCCTATGGCATATAGTAAACACACAGTAGTGGGCTATGGTGCTACGCTACATACTTATTCACTCCTGCAATGACTGAAGGCTGACATGTCCGAGCATACCAACAAGCAATTTACTTCCGACCTCGAGACGACGCGCTCCCTGTTTTTGCAGATGGGCGGCTTGGTCGAGGCCATGGTCAAAGATGGCATGGAAGCCCTGGCCACTGGCGACCTGAATCTTGTCGATCAGGTACGCGAACGTGAAAAAGAGGTTAACCGCCTTGAAGTCGAAATCGACGAGCGTATCGGTTTGTTGATCGCACGCAATCAACCTACGGCCGGCGATTTGCGGTTGTTGCTCTCGGTTTCCAAAATGCTTACAGATATGGAGCGTTGCGGGGACGAGGCAGAGAAAATCGCCAAGATGGCGCGACGCCTGCATGAGGCAGATTCGCCTTATGAGCCTGTGGTCGAGCTTCGGCACATGGCTGGTTATGTCACGACTATGATCCGCGATTCGCTGGACGCGTTTGCCCGCCAGGATCCCATGCATGCTGCCCAGGTGGTGCGCAACGACAAGGAAGTAGACAAGGAATGGAAGGGCGCACTGCGTCATATCATTACCTACATGATCGAAGATCCGCGCACCATTTCACGTTCGATCGATCTTATCTTTATTGCCCGGGCGCTGGAGCGTATTGGCGATCATGCGAAGAACATGTCGGAACGGGTCATTTACATGGTTCGTGGCGATGACGTGCGCCATACCGGCATCAAGAACACCGAGCGCATGGC
>NZ_JBEBUX010000095.1:0-16652 GCF_040393045.1 Pollutimonas bauzanensis
ATACGGAACGCGCCCGCCTTGGCGAGGTCGTCAAGGCGGCCGGCATGAAAGAGGAATAAAGGACTCGCAGCACTCAGCCGCAAGCGCGGTATTACTGCCTAGGCCTGTAATACCGCGGCTACGTCAGTACTTAGCTGACGCTCATCCCTTCAGCCTTAAGAATGGGTGTCCATTTTTCAATTTCAGACTTCACCCATTTATGTAGAGACTCCGGGGTTTGCCTTTCTTCACTGACGATTTCAGCACCTAGCGCTGCCATTCTCTCTGTGAAAGCAGGCGATTTAAGGGCGGTCTTCAGGGCCTCATTGAACTTGGCGAGGGCTTCGGGCGGCGTGCCCTTGGGAGCGTAGATTCCGTGCCATACCTTAACTTCAAAGCCTTTCAGGCCTTGTTCATCAAGCGTCGGCGCATCCGGCAGCTTCTGTATGCGATTCTGCGTAGTCACGCCATAGAACTTGACGCTTTTTGCGGCGATGTGCGGAATGGTTTGCGTGGTTTGATCGCACAAGACATCAACCTGATTGCCCAGCAGCGCAGACATGGCAGGTGCTGTCCCCTGATAAGGGATAGTCGTAAATTTGACGCCTAAAGCTTGTTGCAACAAGGATCCGCAAAGCTGGGAAACGGCGCCCGGACCAGCATTAGCCAGATTGATCTTGTCGCCATTCTTTTTTGCGTAGTCAATGAATTCCTGCATGGTGTTGGGCGGGAAATTCTTGCTGGCCAGCACTGTCATGGGAACATCGACGACCTCGCCAATGTACTCAAAACTTTGCAGAGGATCGTACTTAAGATTGGGATACAAGGCAGTAGCAGTAGCCATGCCATTGTGGTGAATAAAATAGGTATATCCGTCGGGTTTGGACGTGGCCACGTGATTGGCTGCCACCGTGCCGCCGGCACCCAGCTTGTTTTCGATGACAACAGGCTGGCCCAATATTTTGCCCATTTCCACCCCAAGGGTACGGGCAACCACGTCTGTGGGCCCACCTGCGGCAAAGGGCACAACCAAGGATATTGCCCGGGTCGGGTAATCGGCGGCATGGCTTGCACCAGCGAACGCCATGGAAAGAGCTGAAAGTGTAAAGGCCAAGGATTTCGATAAAGTCATAAGGTCTCTGTCGCTGATGTCGTTTTCTAGGGCTTGCTACGTTTGCATATATGAGACTGCGTACTGCAGCAATATGACAGCATTTGATAGCAATGCCGATCATTGTTCATGTCTTGGCGAATTACAGCAATTCAGCTTTTCCAAAGAGCGTCTTATTAAAAGTGAAACTGCGACGTCCTAACCACTAAGCAATTATGCAATACAGGTCTATTGACTCGCCACGGCCCACACAGCCACGCCCACCGCCCCTGCGGCAATAACCACCGAGGCTATGGCAAGCCGTCGGAGAAATACTATTTCCTTCTGCAGCCTGATTGCTGCCGCATCAAGGCCTTCGATTGTTTCTTTGAGCTGCAACGCCAATCCCTTGACGGACTCCGCATTCTGGGTCACTGCCGACTGAAGTTCGCGAATTTGCTTGGGAATAACCTCATCCGCCTTGCCTTCAGCAGACTTCGCCGTGAACATGGGCAAGGTTGCCGTAACGATTTGCGTTATGTAGGGAAGCGCCACTTTTAGCACCGGAAGAAAAGCCGCCATGAAAATTCCTGTATGGGGTGATCGTTAGAGCCAGTCTATCACCAGGATGATGGCCATAAAACCCCAGGAGCCTAGGTCGACGTCAACCCCAACCGCTCGTGCCATTCGGCAATGGATTCTTCGGGATAGACGTCGAAGAACTTGTCGCGAGGGCCTGCCTCGACCTCGACCCACGCTGCTTTCGACCCCAGCATCAAGTGCGTGCGCTCGGGCGGGACGGGCAACGGCGTATCGATGGCTGAAGCAAATGGGTGGATAAGCTCGGGCCACTCGGGGCTAAACAGCCATAAAGCGCTTCCGCAGCGCTTGCAAAAATGACGCTCTGCCGTACTGGCGTGGGTGGTTTTCTGGTCTGGGTCTTGCAACCTGGCGTGGTACACCGACACGCTGGCGCTGCCCTTGACCTTCATCGTTTCAGCATCGCCTGCCAGGTTAATGGCATAACCGCCTCCGCCCTGCGTTTTACGGCAAATGGAACAATAACAACGTTGGTAGGGATAAGGCGCGGTGCTTGAAACCGAAAACGTCACGGCGCCGCAATGGCACGAACCTTCTAGTTGCATCATGAGTCTCCTTTAATATCCAGCGTACGGTACACGACGATGCCTCTTGTGTTGCTCACGTCTTTGAGGCAACCTCGGTCTGAAATAACCATCAAGCAACTGTACTACTGACACGAACCGGAGGTGACATTTTGACAGCAGGCCCCTTAGCAGGCGTAAAAGTGATTGAGTTTGCGGGTATCGGCCCCGCCCCCATGTGCGCGATGCTGCTGGCCGACCTGGGCGCCACGGTATTGCGGCTGGATAAGGCAGGCCCACCAACCGCAGGGATGAAGCGTCCGCTTAAGTACAACTTGGTATTAAGAAATCGTCACAGCATTACGGTGGATCTGAAATCCGCGGAAGGCATCGCTTTTGCCATGGAACTTGCCAAGGATGCCGACGCCATTATCGAAGGCTTTCGCCCTGGAACGATGGAAAAGCTGGGGCTAGGACCCGAAGCCTTTGCCAAAATCAATCCCGGGCTGGTTTACGGACGCATGACTGGCTGGGGGCAGGATGGGCCCTATGCCAAGATGGCTGGCCACGACCTGAACTATATTGCCTTGACGGGCGCATTACATGCCATTGGCCGCAAAGGTCAGGCGCCCACACCCCCATTGAACCTGGTCGGCGACTATGGCGGCGGCTCGCTGTACCTGGCATTCGGACTGGTATCAGCCATCTTGTCGGCCCGAACCACCGGCCTGGGTCAAGTCGTGGACGCTGCGATGGTAGACGGCGCTGCGTCCCTGATGACATCATTTTTCGGGCTGCATGCTGGATCATTGCATTCGACCGAACGCGGTACGAACATCCTGGATTCCGGCGCGCCTTACTATGACACTTATGAATGCGCCGATGGCAAATATCTGGCGGTCGCCCCCATAGAAGAAAAATTCCGCGCCATATTCTTCAAGCGCTTGGGCTTGGATGCCGCTGAATTCGACAATGGCCAGGCAGGGCAAGAGAAGATGCGAGCCAGCATCGCAAGCGCGCTCAAGACTCGACCGCAAGCTGAATGGGTCGCGCATTTCGATGGCACCGACGCCTGCGTCGCCCCGGTGCTTTCCATGGAAGAGGCCCCCCGCCATGCCCACAACATGGCGCGCAAGACTTTTATCGACGTAGACGGCATCGTTCAGCCTGCGCCGGCGCCGCGATTCAGCGTAACGCCTGCGGCAACGCCCACGCCGCCTAAGCCCGCCGACCACGACGTGCCTGCCGCACTGTCCAACTGGGGCATGAGCGGCGAACAAATCGAAAAGTGGCTCTCGCATACACAAACAGGGCAAAATAAACCGTAACTGCGACACCCTAAGCGATCTAGCAACCCCGGCAGCAACGCCATTAAGGAATAGAAACGACGATGAATGAGAATAGCGAGCTTATTACCCAGGCCATAGAATCCCGGCGCAGCGTGCGCGGATTTCTGCCTAAACCTATCGACAGGGCGCTACTGAGCCGTATATTGTCGACGGCGTCCTACGCGCCCAGCGGAAGCAATATCCAGCCATGGAAAGTGCATGTAGTCGAAGGCGACACGCGCGACACCCTGTCCAACGCATTAGTCCAGGCCCACTACGACAAAAAATCCGAAGCCCGCGAATACGAGTACTACCCTACAGAGTGGCGCAGCCCCTATATCGAACGGCGGCGCGAAACCGGTTGGGGCTTGTACGGCACGCTGGGCATCAAGAAAGGCGACCAGGAATCCTCGTCAAAACAGCATGCGCGCAATTACGAGTTTTTCGATGCGCCGACCGTGCTCGTCTTCACCATCGACAACGATTTGGGCAAAGGCAGCTGGCTGGATTACGGCATGTTCCTGCAAAGCATCATGATTGCCGCGCGGGCGCACGGGCTCCATTCCTGCCCGCAGGCCGCCCTGGCCAACTTCCCGGCAACGGTAAAACACCACCTGCAAATCGATGACAACGAAGTAGTCGTGTGCGGGATATCCATGGGCTACGAAGATCCGGAATGCCTGGCCAATACCTATCGCCCCCCTCGTATCGGCCTGGAACAATTCGTGGTGTTCCACGAATAGCTCCTATGCATTAGCCGGCCCGCATAGGGGCCGCACAGTGTGTCAATGCAAAGGCAAGCTGGCCAATACCTGATAAGCCGAGCCTTGATCGGTGGGTGTCGAGGCCACCAGCAGACATCGCTGCGGGGTCCATGCAAGAGGCGCCCTTTGCAAGGCATCGAGTTCGCGCGGCCCAGCCTTGCGCAATAACGACACATGTGGGCGGAATCCGGAAGCCGGCCGCTGCCACCCCCGCGATTCCAAATGCCCCCAAAGCGTGTCGTAGGCGTCAGCGAGCCATGGCAGGGGGTCTTCTTCAGCATCCAAGGGGCCAGCCCACACCACGCGAGGCCCGGAAAATCGGCCAAACCGCCTGAGCACTAGCGTGCCTGTCGGGATGGCCCAGTCCGCAGCGGCCTGAGCCAACTGTTTTGCCTGATCTGCCGAGGTGCTGCCCAGGAACGCCAGCGTCAGGTGCAGTGTTTCGGTCCGCATGATACGGCCGCCGCACAGAGCGTGCGCATCAAACGCCCATTCGCTGATTTGGCTTGCGGACTCCGCTGATGGCCACAATGCGAAAAACAGTCGTAAGGCCTTGCGGCCTTCGTAGAATTCGGCAGGCGCGGGAACATCAAGACTGGCGTTCATCGTTTACCGCATGCCAAACGTCGTATCGCCAAATACCCGATTCTTGCCCGAGGGCAACGAACGCCAATACTGCGGCGGGCCGTCCACTTGCCGATCAAGCTCGGCCGCAGCGTGCCACGCCCAACGCGGGTCATAAAGCGCGGCGCGCCCCAGCGCAATCATGTCCGCCTGTCCTTGCTCCACGATTTGCTGGGCCTGCTGCGCCGTAGTGATCAGGCCCACGGCCATTGTGGGTAAGCCAACATCACGCTTGAGCATATCGGCCAGGTGCACCTGATACCCTGGCCCGACAGGAATTTGCTGCTTGGGCGAGACGCCGCCGCTGGAGACGTCGATCCAGTCGGCACCCAGCGCCTTGAGCTTATGTCCGAAAGCAACCGTCTGCTCGGGCGTCCAACTGGGCCCGCCATCGACCCAATCAGTCGCCGATACCCGCACGCCCAGGGGCATGCCCTCCGGTAAAACAGCACGTACCGCCCGGAAAACAGCCAGCGGAAAGCGCATACGGTTCTCTTGGCTGCCGCCGTAGTCGTCGGTGCGCTGGTTAGCAATGGGTGACAGAAACTGATGCAGCAAATAACCATGCGCGGCGTGCAGCTCTATCGCATCGAAACCCAGTCGTACGGCGCGCTGAGCGGCGTCGACAAACTCCTCTTTGATACGTAACAAGGTATCGGCCGTCATGGCTTGCGGCGCAGGTTCGTTATCTTTATGCGGGATTGCTGACGGGGCCACTGGCTTCCAGCCGCCATTTTCCAAGGTAATCAGTTGGCCGCCATCCCAGGGCGCAGCACTGGATGCCTTACGGCCGGCGTGCCCTAGCTGAATCGCCAGTTTGGTCGACGAGGTAGCCTTCACGGTCTTGACGACTTTCGCCAAAGCCGCTTCGTTGTCATCATTCCACAGCCCCAGGCAACCGGGCGTGATCCTGCCCTCGGGGGACACAGCCGTGGCCTCGACACACAATAATCCGGCTCCGCCCAAGGCCAGGCTGGACAGATGCGCCTTATGCCAGTCTGTGGCGTTGCCGTCGACCGCGGAATATTGGCACATGGGGGAAATAACAATGCGATTTGCGAGCGTCAGGCCACGCAGCTTGATAGGGTCGAAAAGGTCAGGCATCGGTTCTCCTTATATCAGCGCATTACTTGCTCGCGCCATAGCGGATCGGAAATTGAATGAGGCAGCTTAGCACTGAAAGTGCGCTAACCCCGGGCATACCCCAAGGCAGAATCATTGACCTGCATAGTACCGCTTCGCTAAGATCAGCAGCTACGCGGTCCTATCGATACCTTGTCCGCAGCAATCACCGGAGATACACGCAGTGAAACCTCAGTCCCTGGATATGATCACCAAGCTAGTCGGTTTCGATACCGTCTCGCGCAACTCGAATCTGGATCTCATCCACTACATTCGCGATTACTTGGCCGGCTATGGTGTGCAAAGCCATCTGGTCGCCAATCCCGAAGGGACCAAGGCCAATCTGTTCGCTACCGTAGGCCCGAATGTGGAAGGCGGCATAGTCTTATCTGGCCATACCGACGTTGTGCCGGTTGACGGTCAGCCGTGGGATACCGACCCTTTCACCATCGCCCAAAAAGATGGCCGGCTATATGGCCGCGGCACCTGCGACATGAAAGCCTTTTCAGCGATCGCGCTGGCGATGGTGCCCGATATGCTGGAAAAAGGCCTTAAACGCCCCATCCATTTTGCCCTAAGCTATGACGAGGAAATCGGCTGTTTTGGCGCGCCATCAATGATAGACCGCCTGGTTACCGACATCGCCAAACCCAGCGCCGTCATTGTTGGCGAACCCACCAGCATGCGCCCTATCGTGGCACATAAAGGCATTGCCGCCCTGCGCACCACCATCATTGGCCATGAAGCGCATTCCAGCCAGGTGCAGCGCGGTGTCAGCGCAGTCATGATCGGCGCCAAGCTAATCAGCTTCATCGACGACATGATGGCTGAAAACAAAGCCGCTACCGACCCCAACTGCCGCTTTGAGCCGCCCTACACCACCCTGCACGTAGGTGTCGTGCATGGGGGCACAGCGCTTAATATCATCTCGCGCGAATGTACTTTCGTGTGGGACATCCGTACATTGCCCGGCGACGATTGGCGCCAATACCTGAACCGTTTCCAGGATTACGTCAATACGCTGCTTCCCGCCATGCAAGCCATTGCGCCCGCCGCGTCGATCACCACCGAGATCATGGCCGATGCCCCGCCGCTGCAAGACCAGGGCGGCGTCGCGCAAGAGTTGGTTTTCGGTCTGTGCGGGCACTCGCACGGAGACGTGGTGCCCTATGCCGCGGAAGCTGGCCAGTTCCAGGAACGCGGTTTTTCAGTCGTGCTTTGCGGCCCTGGCTCGATCGACCAGGCACATCAACCCAACGAATATATCGATATCTCGCAAATCAGCGCCTGCGAAGCATTCCTGGAAGACATTACAGATCAATTAGCAAGATAATTCACCAACACCGTCCGCCATATGAATACAAGGAGCCGCACTTCATTCATGCAATCACCGCCGGAATCGCGCCTACATAGCGCGTTCCCGACTATGCCGTAGAACAGGCGCCCCATCAGGGCGACCCTAAACAATACAAGGGCAGGAGACACCAATGAAATTCAAACACCTTATAAAACATACCGCCATTGCTGCAACGTTAGCGTTAAGCGTAGGCTTGTCGCAATCGGTGGACGCCAAGACGTTGCGCTGGTCATATCAAGGCGACATGATGTCGCTAGATCCCATGGCGCTGAATGAAACCTTTACGCTAGGGTTTCAAAGCTGGTTCTACGAAACGCTGACCGGCTACGACAAAGACTTGAAACTGGTGCCGTTACTGGCTGAAAAATGGGAAAACCCGGAACCTACAAAATGGGTTTTCCACCTGCGCAAAGGGGTCAAATTCCATGACGGCAGCCCCTTTACCGCCGACGATGTGATCTTTTCCTGGAAACGCGGCCAGACGCCAGGTTCCGATATGAAAGGCTATGCGGCCAAGGCCAGCGACATCAAGAAAATTGACGACCACACGGTAGAGGTCACGACGCCAACACCGAACCCGATTTTGCCGCGCGACTGGACCTTTCTGTACATGATGAGCAAAACATGGGCGGAAAAAAACAAAGCCACCGAGGCCACCAACGTTAAAGGCGGTGAAAGCAATTACGCCAACCTGCACGAAAACGGAACAGGCCCATTTGTTGTCGTAGACCGTCAGCCCGATGTAAAAACCACGCTGAAGCGCTTTGACGGATACTGGAACAAGAACATGGCCACCAATGTCACCGACATTGTCTTCCAGCCAATTTCACAGGAATCGACCCGTGTCGCCGCGCTGATTTCCGGGGAAATGGACATCGTCATACCCGTACCTGTGCAAGACTGGCCACGCCTGGAAAAAGAGCCCAATGTCGAGGTCATGAACGAGCCTGAAGCCCGGGCGGTCTTCATCGGGATGGATCAACATCGCGACGAGCTGTTGTTCTCCAATATCAAGGGCAAGAACCCATTCAAAGACAAGCGTGTACGCCAGGCCGTAGACCTTGCCGTAGACACCAATGTCATCAATCAGAAGATCATGCGCGGTGCGGCCAAGCCGCTAGGCACACTGATCGCCGACAAAATCAACGGCTATGACGAGTCCTTTGGCGCCCCCTACAAGCCAGACGTAGAAAAAGCCAAGAAGCTGTTGGCTGAAGCCGGCTACCCCGACGGATTCAGCGTGCAGATGGACTGCCCGAACGACCGATACGTCAACGACGAAAAGGTTTGCCAAGCAGTGGCAAGCATGCTGGCGCGTGTAGGCATCAAGATCGACTTGCTGGCGCAGACCAAGTCCAAGTACTTTGCCAAAATCTTGCTGCAAGCGGGCAACAACACCAGCATGTACATGCTGGGCTGGACGCCAAGTTCCATCGATGCGGCAAATGCCTTGACCAACCTGGTGTCGTGCCGGGACTCCAAGACAGCAGCGGGCCAATTCAACTTGGGCGGCTATTGCAACAAAGAAATCGATGCCCTGACCGCCAAGATCGATGTCGAAACCGACCAGGCCAAGCGCAACGCCATGATCAAGGAAGCATTCACCATGCTGCACAACGATTATGGCTACCTGCCTTTGCACCAGCAGCCTATGTCATGGGGCATTAAAAAAGGCATCAAGCTAGCCCAGCGTGCGGACGACGTGCTGGATATCCGCAACGTCGTCATGCCTTAAACGCCTAGACGGCAATAACGGCCGCGAGCCACGTAATTGACTCGCGGCCGGCCGGCTGTTGTCCGGCTTCATACCTAACGGCGTATTTACATGCTCAATTTCATTGCACGACGGATTTTTCAGTCGATTTTTGTGATGCTCACGGTGGGGCTTATTGCCTTTTCCATGTTTCGCTATGTTGGCGACCCGATCAATAACATGGTGGGTCAGGACACAACGCTGGAACAACGCGCCGAGCTGCGCAAGCAACTGGGGCTGGACGACCCATTCCTGGTGCAATACGCCCGCTTTATCGGCAAGGTGGTGCAAGGCGACTTTGGCGTGTCATACCGCCAGCGCCGGCCCGTCAGCGAACTCATTGAAAGCCGTCTTCCAGCCACGCTGGAACTGACCTTGGTATCCGCGTTGATGGCCTTGTTCCTTGGCATTCCCATGGGGATTTACACTGCGCTGAAACGCAACGGCGTGCTGTCGCGCACCTTCATGACCATATCGCTGATCGGCATCTCGCTGCCCACGTTCCTGATCGGCATCCTGATGATTTTGTTTTTCGGCGTCATGTTGCGCTGGCTGCCCAGCTTTGGGCGCGGAGATGTAGTGCAACTGGGCTGGTGGTCTACGGGATTCCTGACCAAAAGCGGCTGGTTGTCGCTGATTATGCCGGCCTTCACGCTGGCCTTGTTCCAAATGACGCTGATCATGCGCCTGGTACGCGCCGAAATGCTGGAGGTCATGCAAACGGATTTCATCAAATTCGCCCGGGCCCGAGGCTTGCCCGAGCGCATGATCAACTTCCGCCATGCGCTCAAGAATACGCTGGTTCCCGTGATTACCATTACGGGACTGCAGCTTGGCTCCATCATTGCCTTTTCCATCATCACCGAAACGGTTTTCCAATGGCCAGGCATGGGCCTGCTGTTCATCCAGTCGATCGGCGCGGTCGACATTCCCGTCATGGCAGCCTACTTGTTATTGATCGCTTTCTTTTTTGTGATCATTAATCTTATTGTCGATTTATTGTATTTCGCAGTCGATCCAAGACTGCGCGTACAAAAAAGCTAGAAGGTCTAAAAATGGCCCAAAACATTATCTCCCGCGCTTACAACAGCGATATTTTCTATAGCTTCAGCCGCTCTCCCAGCGCGATCATTTCAGCTATCGTGGCCTTGCTGCTGATTGGGGGCGCGCTGTGCGCGCCGCTGATTGCGCCGCACAACCCATTTGACCTGGCAACGCTGGATCTGCTGGACGCCAACATCGCGCCGATATGGAACCCCAATGGCGATGCACGCTTCTTGCTGGGCACCGACGACCAGGGACGCGATATGCTTTCGGCCATTTTGTATGGCTCGCGTATTTCATTACTGGTGGGCTTTGCATCGGTGCTGTTTTCGCTGGTCATCGGCGTGTCGCTAGGCCTGATCAGCGGTTACGTTGGCGGACGCGTCGACAGCATCATCATGCGGATTGCCGACGTACAGCTGTCTTTCCCCGCCATTCTTATTGCCCTGCTGGTCGATGGCATCGCCCGCGGCCTGCTGCCGCGAGATTCGCAAGACAGTCTTTCGCTGTATGTACTGATCTTCGCCATCGGCATTTCGGGCTGGGTGCAATATGCGCGCACCGTGCGCGGCGCCACCATGGTCGAGCGCAACAAGGAATACGTGCAAGCCGCCCGCCTGATCGGCATGCGGCCGTTCATGGTGCTGCGCCGGCATATCCTGCCTAATGTCCTGGGGCCGGTGCTGGTGATTGCAACGATACATTTGGCGGTCGCCATCATCACCGAGGCAACCTTGTCTTTCCTTGGCGTGGGCATCCCGCCCACCACACCCTCGCTGGGAACCCTGATCCGTATCGGAAACAGCTATCTGTTTTCGGGCGATTGGTGGATTTCCATTTTTCCGGGTATTGCACTGGTACTGCTGGCCCTATCGGTTAATTTGCTGGGCGATTGGCTGCGCGATGCGCTCAATCCCAAGCTTCGCTAAGGCACGCATATGGCATTATTGGATATTGAAAATCTACGCATTGAATTTTCCAGCCGGCGCGGCAATGTGGTGGCCATTCAAGGCGTCAGCCTGGCGCTGGAAAAAGGCGAAATACTCGGTGTGGTGGGCGAATCGGGCGCCGGCAAGTCGACCATAGGCAACGCCGTTATCGGCCTGCTGGAGCCGCCAGGGAAAATGACGGGCGGCCAAGTGCTATTGAATGGAGAACGTATCGATCAGCTTTCTCCGAGCGCGTTTCGCAAAGTGCGGGGACGCCGCATCGGGATGATATTCCAGGATCCGCTTACCTCGCTGGATCCGCTGCAAACTATTGGCAGCCAGTTGGAAGAAACCATGCAGGTTCATCTGCATCTAAACCAACAGCAAGCGCACGCACGCGCTATCGACCTATTGGAGAGCGTAGGCATTTCCGACCCCGAGATGCGCTTGCAGCAATACCCGCATCAGTTTTCGGGCGGCATGCGCCAACGTGTCGTGATCGCGCTGGCATTATGTTGCGAGCCTGAAGTCATCATTGCCGACGAACCCACCACAGCGCTGGATGTCTCCATACAAGCGCAAATCCTGGATCTTTTGCGCAAGCTGTGCAAAGAAAAACAAGTCGGCATGATCCTGATTACGCATGACATGGGTGTGATCGCGGAAGTGACCGACAGGGTAGCGGTACTGTATCGCGGCAAACTCGTGGAAGAAGGCCCAACCAAGGCCTTGTTAAGCAGCCCTACGCATCTGTACACCAAGAGCCTGATATCGGCCGTGCCTCGATCCGACATCAAGCTGCGGCGGTTTCCCATGGTCACCTATATCGAAGACGTTCTGGAGCCATCGCAGAAAGACGACTTGGCCGTTGCCACCGCGTGGCTTGGCCAGCAACGCAACGACGGCGCGCGATCGGGCAAGCCGTTACTGCAGGTCGAGAACCTGGGTATGCGGTTCATATTGAAAAATGCCTTCCTCAAGCAAAACCGCGTCACGCTTGATGCAGTGAAGAATGTCAGTTTCTCCATCAAGGAAGGCGAGGTATTTGGCCTGGTCGGCGAATCCGGCTCGGGCAAGTCCACAATAGCCCGCCTTATTGCCGGTCTGTATCAAACCAGTAGCGGCTCGGTCACATTCAATGATGTCAATATTACGCAGCTTAACGATGCCAAGATGATGAATGCTTTCCGGCGCCAGATTCAAATGGTGTTCCAGGATCCGTTTTCGTCATTGAACCCGCGCATGCGCATTCTGGACATCGTGGCCGAACCGATACGTTTTCACAAAATTGCCACGTCGGAAAAAAGCGTGCGCCAGATCGTGCGTGGCTTGCTGGATTATGTCGGACTAGGCAACCAGGCCTTGACGCGATTTCCGCATGAGTTCTCTGGCGGTCAGCGCCAGCGCATCTGCATTGCCCGTGCGTTGGCAACGCGGCCGCGGTTCCTGATTTGCGACGAACCAACTTCAGCGCTGGATGTATCCATACAGGCGCAAATTCTTAACCTGCTGAAAGACCTGCAGGAAACGCTGGGCTTGACTATGTTGTTCATCAGCCACGACCTGCCCGTCATCCGACAAATGTGCGACAGGGTCGGCGTAATGCGCCATGGCGAATTGCTGGAAGTGGCGGACACCGAAGCCTTGTTTTCCGAGCCTAAACACGAGTACAGCAAGCATCTGCTATCGCTCATGCCCAGCCTGGACTTCCTGTCCCGCGAAGGTCTGGAGGTGCAACCGGCGTAGTCCCACTGTATAAACGGTTGTCGCATCAGCGGCACGTTTTCACAATTGTTTACGTTTTCGTTGTTTAAATAATGGGGGCAAGCTAGACGTGCTGTCCTCGCATCCCTATGATTAATGCAACCAGGCGGCAATCGAGCCTGGCGATCAATGCGGCAATTGCCACATTACCCTTCTATTTTTAAAGGATAAACATCGCCATGGGCATTATCAGCATGATCGTAGTTGGCTTTATCGTGGGTCTGCTTGCGCGAGCAATCATGCCCGGCGATCAGAAACTAGGCATTATCCTCACCATCATTCTGGGGATTATTGGTTCCGTCGTGGCTGGCTACCTGGGGGGCGCTTTGGGCTTTTACCAGCCTGGCCAAGGCGCGGGCTGGATCGGATCTATCGTAGGCGCCATTATCGTGCTGTTTATTTACGGCATGATTGCTAAAAAAAGCTGATATCCGCCCGGTCTCATAACACGGCCGGGGAAAGCGGGCAGTCCTGGGGCATTCCGACACATCGGATGCCCTTTTTTGCTGAAGGCATCAATACGGTCGTTACAATGCGCTATACGCTTATCCCCGTTGCCCGGAGGCTTTATGGATAATTCTCGCTACCAAACCGAATACACGCCACACCGCTTCTGGCAAAAACTGGGGCCGCTGGCCCAGTCCGCCGGCCGTTCAGTATTGGAAAAGGCGTTGTACTTGTACTACGCCACGCAAGACGCCAACACGCCCAAATGGGCCAAGCGCATTATTTACGGCGCATTGGGCTACTTTATTTTTCCGCTGGACGCCATTCCCGACCTGGCCCCGCTCATCGGCTATACGGATGACCTTAGCGTGATGGCGGCCGCGCTTGCCACGGTCGCTTTCTACATCACCCCGCAGGTCAAGGAACAAGCCCACCAGAAGCTGGACCAATGGTTCAACAAGCCCGCTGCTAACGCTTATACGGATGCCTGAGGAACACAAAGCAGGCATGGCCGCGACGCCAACCTTTACCAGTTACTGGCTGGCGGAAACGCTGCGACTGCGTGAAGCGCTATGGGGTCCATTGGAAGACGCCAGCGAAGTGCGCCAAGCTCGCGCACAAGGACGCGGATTCTCACAAAAAGTGCTGTGGCGCGCCCTGCTGCTTGGGCGCCGCGAAAAGATTGACCTGCTGATCGAAAAATGGACACGAGGCTCGAAACTGGCTTTGCTCGGTATGTTGCTGGCGGCCATATTGGCCGGTGCCGCCACCGCCTTGGGCGCATTGGGCGACGGCAGCCGATCGGTCAATGTCCTTCTGGCGCTGGTCGCCATGCTCGGGCTGAACTCGCTGGCCTTCGTGTTCTGGCTGATCAGCTTCGCCATACCGAACAGCAATGGAACCTGGCTAGGCGAGTTCTGGCTATGGCTGACACGCAAACTGGCGCGCGGACCCGATGCCGCCCTAGCCCCACGGGCCTTCATCGAGGTTCTTGGACGTAATAACGCCTTGCGCTGGGTGCTGGGCACAATCAGCCATGGCCTATGGACCACGGCACTGCTCAGTATGCTGCTGACCCTGCTGGCTGTACTGTCGGCGCGCCGTTATGGCTTCAACTGGGAAACCACCCTTTTATCGGCTGATACTTTCGTGTCGCTGACGGCCTTCCTGGGCTGGCTGCCTTCCGTCCTGGGTTTTGCCGTTCCGCCGGAGGCCGTCGTGCGGGCCAGCAACGGGCTTCAAGCACTGCCAGAGTCTGCACAAGCGCTATGGTCCAGCTGGCTGATAGGCTGCATCGTCGCATATGGGCTATTGCCTCGCGCACTATGCCTGGCGCTTGGCCTGATCCTGGCCAGGAAAAACCTGGCGGCAATCGACCTGGACGAAAATCTGCCAGGCTACGCGGAACTGCGCAACCGACTTGCACCGGTCAGCGAAAAAACCGGCATCGACTCTCCAGCCACCCCAGGGTTCCAGGCCCAAATCCAATCCCACAGCCACCCAAGCTACGAACACAATCAGCCCTTACTGGTCGGCATAGAATTGGCTCCCGATACGCCATGGCCGCCTGCCGGCCTGCCGGCCAATGCCGTAGACCTTGGCATTATTGACACGCGGGCGCAGCGCAAAGAACTGCTGGATCGTCTTGCGCATCACACGCCGAAGCAGTTATTAATGGTCTGCGACGCGCAGCAAACCCCTGACCGCGGCACCATCGCCCTGTTGGCGGACCTGGGCAGCCTGGCAGGCGAGGCGCATGTCGCCTTGCATACACATCAGGCTGCCAGCCCTCCTTACGATACGCGAACCTCGGCATGGCAAGCCCGCCTCGATAGCGCCGGGTTCAACGCTGAACAAGTGCACGTCGGCCTGGCATCTGCACTAGGCTGGCTTGCCGAAACCGGATCCGACCATTCCATCATCAAGGATGCGCATGCCCAGCCATGAAAAAGCACTGCGCCTGGCGGTTGTAGGGCACACGAACACCGGCAAGACATCGTTATTGCGCACGCTCACGCGCGACTCAGGTTTTGGCGTCGTGGAAGACAGCCCCGGCACCACCCGTCATGTTGAAGGTGCGCATTTGCTGGTGGATGGCGTGGTCGTTGTCGAACTGTACGACACACCGGGCATGGAAGATGGCGTAGCTCTGCTGGATTACTTCGACCAGCTGGCAAAGCCGGAAGAACGTATCGACGGCCCCGAACGCATCCGCCGCTTCCTGCAAAGCCCTGAAAGCAAACGCCGTTTCGAACAGGAAGCGCGCGTACTGAACAAGCTGCTGGATTGTGACGCCGGCCTTTATGTGGTCGATGTGCGCGACCCGGTATTGGGCAAGCATAAAGACGAGCTCACCATCCTTGCAAACTGCGGCCATCCGCTGCTGCCGATATTGAACTTTACCCATAGCCCCGACCAGCGCCTTGCCGAATGGCGCGAAGCGCTGGCGCGGCTAGGCTTGCATGCCATCGTGGAATTCAACACCATTGCGCCCGCGCTTGACGGCGAAGCGCAGTTATACGACAAACTGGCTGTCTTGATGGACCAGCATGCAGCGCTACTGCAAGCCTTGAAGGCTGACGTGGCGCAGCAACGCGATATTCGCCGCCAAGACGCCATGCGCCTGATCGCCGAACTGCTGGTGGATGTGGCGGCCTGGCATATAACCAGCGACCCCGGCGAAGAGGCACTGGCAAGGTCCACGCAGGCCTTACGAAAAACCGTGAGGTCCAGGGAAAACCTGTGTGTGCATGCCTTGCTGAAACGCTATAACTTCCACATACGCGACTTTGCCGCCCACACGCTACCCCTGGAAGGCGAGCGTTGGGGCATGGATTTATTTCATCCCCAGGCCCTCAAAGACGTAGGCATTCATGTCACCAAAGGCATGGCGGCGGGCGCCATGGCTGGCGCAACGCTGGATGTATTTACGGCCGGCATCAGCCTGGGCACGGCAACATTGCTGGGCGCAGCGGCCGGCGGCCTTTGGCAAGGCGCCGACAAATTGGGAAGGCGTGTATTGGGCCGCTTGAAGGGCTACCAGGAATTGAGCGTGGACGACCCTGTGCTGCGCCTGCTTGCCATTCGACAATTGGCGTTGGTAGCGGCCCTGGAACAGCGCGGACACGCAGCGCAAAGCCCGATAAAACTGGAAACGGGTCTGGATGCCGAAACGGCCAGGCAGGAAAACAATACAGCAATCGATGCCTGGCGCAGCAAAAAACTTCCCGACGAATTGCTTGAAGCGCGCAGCCAGCCTCAGTGGTCCAGCCTGGACGCCCATCATGCCGCGAACCCCAGGCGCGAACAGGTTATACGCGCACTTTCAGCCAAGCTTGCCCAGGCGAC
>NZ_JBEBUX010000096.1:0-16613 GCF_040393045.1 Pollutimonas bauzanensis
GGCTAGGGATTACCCTACAGAAACCGTTTACATGACAAAAAGCAAGCAATAAATTTGCGTTTTAAAGTAGATGTAACGTGATTTATAGTGGTTTATTGCCAAAAATGAAGGTATTTGTCGCTTTTGTACGACTTTGTAGCAAGCTCGGGAATCAAGTTATGATGCGGCCTTGTTCCGGGTATGGCGGTTTCCGCCTTTTTCCAAAGGCGTGGGCTTACGCAGCGTGTTCATGTCTTATTCTGGCTGACTGATTACCGACATGAAATTTGCATCATTCCTCAAAAAACTGCCTGTAAGCACTTATCGGAACATTCCCTTGGCCGCATCCCTTGCGGCCTCATGTTTATTTACACCCGTTTCCTGGGCTGACGGCCCCATGCGCGGCAACCCCTTGGATAGCCTTCCCAAGATCGAAACGCCTGGTGCGGCGGCACGTCCGGCGCCGCCAGTGCGGCAAGAGGCAAATGATGCCCAGGCGGCGGTGGCTCGGCGTTTGCAGCAGCGGCTTATCCCCCGCTTTTTCGACGTCAAGGGCAATACCATCGTATCGCTGACCGAGATCGCCACCATTCTGGAACCGTTGGCGGGGCGCGAAATGACCGTGGCGCAACTGGTCCAAGAGGTCAACAAGATAACGGATTTGTATCAACAACAAGGCTATTCCCTGTCCTTCGCTTTGCTGCAGGATCAGGATTTCGCTAAGGGTCTGGTACGTGTGACCATCGTCGAGGGCCATGTGGCCAGTGTGCGTATCGATGGTGACGTCGGCAACGCTGCGGGTCGTCTTGAGTCACTTGCTCAGCCTTTGATCGCCGAGAAGCCGATGACCAGTGCTACGCTGGAGCGGGTACTGAATCTGATGCGTCAAGTGCCGGGTATGCGCTTCACGCCTACGCTTGATATGCCGCGTCGTGCCGATGGCGCCACTGAACTGGTGCTGGCGGCGACTCATCAAAAGATCGCTTTTTCGGCCGGGTTGGCGGATATGGGCGCAGGCATGCAGGGCCTGGTCACCGTGACGGCTAACAGTCTTACCCCTTTGGGGGAGCAAGTCCGGTTGACCGGCGCGGTGCCGTTGGCCAGCGGGGATGTACGTTACATCGATGGTGCGGTGTCTGTCCCCGTGGGTAACGATGGGCTTGCCGTGGAGCTTGATGGCTACCATTATCAAGCGTACCCGGAGGATGCTGTGCTGCAGGTTCAGGGATGGGAGCGCCGTGTCGTCAACGAGCGTATCGGCTTGGGCGTGAGCTACCCTTTCATCTTGAATAACAAGAGTTTGCTTACCGGTACAGCGGGGATTTATGCGGCGCAATCTATCGATGAGTATCACCGTGAGGCTGATAATGCGTGGTTGCAGCAGCGCACGCATTTGCGGGTACTTCGCGCTGGGCTTCGATATCGGGAAGTTGGGGAAAAGCAGTCTCGCGATATTTCCTTGAATATGTACAAAGGCCTCGACGCGTTAGGTGCGAAGAAGAGTATGACCAGCAACTACGCGGAATTTGGCGCGCCTGAATACGATATTGATTTCACGCGTTTTACGCTGGATCTGAAGCAGACTGCCATGCTTCCTGCAGGTTTCGGGCTTACCTTGTCGGGCACCGGTCAATACAGCAGGGATATTCTTCCCAATATCGAGCAAACATCTTTTGGGGCATGGCGCTATGGCCTGGGTTACCCCCAGGGGGAGTTGGCCGGCGATAAAGGGTATGGTGTGTCGGCTGAACTGAATCGGAAGTTCTCTACAGGTTGGGGTTTGTTAGCAACCATCCAGCCCTACGTCATGGTGGATCACGCGCGTGCCTGGTACAACAGCAACAATGTGCAGGCTGCCTACAGCGGTCGCAAGTTAACATCGGCAGCGGCCGGCGTGCGCCTTACTGACGATAAACACTATATTTTTGATTTCAATATCGCCAAGCCCATTGGGGATCTACCTTTAGGTCGCGATGAGCGAAAACTGCGATTCAACGCCAATTATTCTCTGCTTTACGATGGGTTTTAGGTTGGGAACGTTACGTAACGTTTTGCTGTGAAACACTGTCCCATTTGTAACATTCAGGGATTTGAGATGTTCGCAATTATGATGTTTTCTCGTTTTTGAAATTGTCTTATTATTGTATCTTATTGATAATTAACGTGATTTTTGTTGTTTTTCTGCTTGGTTAGGCTGTTTTTCAAGACGTTTTAAAAGTTGGCATTGATTTTGCTTGATAGGGTGTATGGCTGATTGCATTTAATCACCGATCATTACTATCAAGGAGATCATCATGGGGCATCCCAATAAGCAACTGGCAGCACGCAACGGTGCTTTTAGGCTGACACTTATCGCAAGCGTAATGGCTGGCGTCATGGTGCTGGCAGGTTGTTCCAGCTCGGGAACGAGCGGCTCCAAGGTTGTGCCGCCAACCGTGAATCCTGGCGGCATGGATCCCAATAATCCAAATCCCGGCGGTACGGATCCTAGCAATCCCAATCCAGGTGGTACTGATCCTAGCAACCCGAATCCTGGCGGTACGGATCCCAATAATCCAAATCCTGGCGGTACGGATCCTAACAACCCCAATCCCAATCCCGGTAACCCGGGTGACAACGTGAGCAAGGCGGGCCCCTTGGAAACCACGTTGAACAATGCCGGTGCGGCTGTCGATAATATTCTGCCAGCGGGTTTGGGCGATACGCTTGGCGACGTGGGCACGCAACTGGATACGGTTGTGGGGCCGGTAGCCGGGACAATAACTGATTTGACCCAGACGGTGGGCGCCGAGACAGGTTTGGGAGAGCCGGTGGCCGGTCTTCTGGGGCAGGTCGGCACTGCGGTATCCAATGTGGGCGATAGTTTGAGCGATACTGGGCTTCCTTCTAATTTGAGTCCGGGTGTGGGGGGCTTGGTAAGCGGGTTGGGTGACACGGTCGGTAGTGTTGGCGGTCTGTTGAACGCCGACCCGAGCAAGCCCAATGCGTTGGTCACTGTTCTGGATAATGCTACGGGCGCCGTCGGATCGCTGACAGGAGCCTTGGGCGGTAGCGGCGGGTTGTTGTCTCCTCTCGGTGGATTGGTGAGTGATGGCGGCGTGTTCGAAGGCGGGCATCAGCCTGTCCTTGAGCCAAGCTTGGGAAATGTCGGTCAGACGGTGGACAATCTGGCTCCTTTAGGCCTGGCTTCGACGCTGGGTGGGCTGGGCGGCACGCTTGACAATGTTGTGTCTCCTGTTGTTGGCTCCACAACCGACTTGACTCAGTCGCTGGGTGACGGGCTGGGCGTAGGTCAGCCGGTGTCGCAGCTATTGACCAGTCTTGGCGGTTCTTTGGCAGGAGTGGGCGGTCAAGTGGGAACGAGTTTGCCCGGCGGCGTTGGTGGACTGATTGGCGGCCTCGGTGCTACCGTGGCTAGTGCTGGCGGTATCTTGCATGCCGGTCCTGGTAATGCCAATCCGGTCGGCGATGTCTTGTCCAATGCAACAGGTGCTGTCGCAGCGCTCACTTCAGGAACGGGCTTGGATGGCGGCGCCAGCGGCGGCTTGCTGGCTCCCGTCACAAACTTGTTGGGCGGCGTAACTGGCGGCGCTACAGGTGGTGGCGCCGGCGGTGGCTTGTTGGCCCCTGTTACTAACCTGGTAGGTGGTGTAACTGGCGGCGCCACAGGCGGCGGTGCCGGTACAGGTGGCTTACTGGCTCCTGTGACTAATCTGGTGGGTAGTGTGACGGGCGGCGGTGTAGCCGGCGCACCAGATGGTGCGGCAGCCGGCGGTGTCGGCGGCTTGTTGGCTCCGGTTACCGGTTTGCTGGGTAGCCTGACTGGTGGTGTGGCGGATGCTGGTTCCGCCGGGGGTAATGCATCTGGCGGTCTTTTGGGTGGATTGCTCGGCGGCGTCGCCAAACGCTAAAGGAGGGATGGCGATGCTGGTTCAAACTACAGCGGCGACCATCCGGAATTTCGGCAGCACCAGCCGCGCTTACTCAAGAGCGGCGCTGCCGGAAGACCAGTTGGAAAGCTTGGCGGTCATAATTGGCAGGCGACTCTCGCTTTATATGGATGCTCATTTGTCATCGCTTGCCGAGGAAAATGGCATACCGCTCATGGACTTCAAGGCGCTTGCCTATATTGTTGAGTTCCAGTCTTTGCCCACCGGCCAGCTGGTTCGGTTGATGGGCCTGAGTCCCGGGGGCACAACGGCGCTTATAAATCGGCTCGAGGCCGGCGGTTTTATCACGCGTGATCGCGATAAATACGATAGGCGCGTGGTGGCGCTTAAGCCTATTGCGGAGCGTTGTGCCGGTCTCGTTTTTTCCGGAGACGGTTTGGCACGGCATATTGCCGCTGCCTCGGAATTCTGCGACGAGCCTGGGCTGGAAGGCATACGTGATTTCCTTACCTGTTTTCTGAATGGGCTAAAAGTAGATACACAAAGCTGGTTGATGACAGCGACCAAAGAAGGGAGCGCCCAGGCTGTTTGATATATGTGCGCTTCCTAGTACTGATAACTGCCACTATCGGATCGTGTGCCAGTTTCAGTGCAAAGCGCGCGCAGGGCGGCCGAGAAACGTGTATCGACGTTGCGCGGCGATGCATTCGTTCGTGAAAACAGGGCGACGGGCGATAGTGTCCAGTCAAATGAGTAGGGAACGATAGCGACGCCGGCAATCCGAACCAGTTCTTCGGCAATGTCGGCGGGCACTATCGACACCGCTTTGTCGTTGGCGACGATCATTTCGCCGATGAGCTTGGATGAATAACTTTCCACGATAGGAGCGGGGGCCTTGAGGCCGGCCCGTAGAAAAATATCGGCAACTTGTTCGCGCATGGATGTATTGCGCGGGCCCAGGATCCAATCCATCTCTGCCAATTCCTTCCAGTCCAGGCGGCGTCGACCTAGTCGCCCCGCCAGTGCCCGGCTGGCGATGAGCCTGGGGTGTTGGTGGTATAGGACCTGATGGGTGATGCCCTGCATATCCAGCGCTGTCGAAGGCCTGCCGATAACAAAATCCAGCGCATGGTCGCGCAGCGACACCAGCAGTTGTTCCGTCGTGCCATTGTGAATGGTCACGGTTATCTGTTGTTCGCCAGGCAGAGTGCGTTGAATCGCCGCCGATAACAATTGGCCCGAAATGAAGGGGATGGCGCCGATATGCAGGTGGGCGGCCCTTCCCGATGCCAATGCCTCCATGTCCAGCGTAAGCGAGTCCAGGTCATGCAGCATTGCCTGAGCGCGGGCCAGGACGATGGCGCCCAGCGGTGTGGCCACCATTCCTTGCGCTGAGCGCCGGAACAAAGCAGTGCCGAACATCTCTTCCAGGTCAGCCAGGGCATGGGTGACTGCTGGCTGGCTGGTGGACATATGTTCCGCAACTTTGGTCAGCGAGCCCAGTTTCTGTATTTGCAAAAGCAAGGCTAAGTGCCGCATTTTGAGGCGGCCAACCAGTCGGCGCACCACCTCTTCCGACTCGAATTTCCCCATGCTACGCCCCACATATAAGTAAAAAGTAATACAGGTATCTTAATACTAAATAGTTAGCTTATGCCTGCTGACTATACTGTTTGGGAACGGCGGCGCTGCAAGAGGCAGCGTACGGGGCCAGATATGTCCGGATTCGTCCCAAATAAGGAATTAAGCAATGAGCACAGTAGACAGGCAAGCGGCATTGGATTACCACGAGTTCCCAGTCCCTGGAAAAATATCGGTGACTGCTTCCAAGCCGTTAATGACGCAGCGCGATCTGGGGTTGGCCTACACGCCCGGCGTTGCAGCAGCCTGCGAAGAAATTGTCAGCGACCCGATGAATGCCTTTCGCTACACCGGCCGGGGTAACCTCGTGGGTGTTATTACCAACGGAACCGCAGTCCTGGGGCTGGGCAACATTGGCGCTCTGGCATCCAAGCCTGTTATGGAAGGTAAGGCGGTACTGTTCAAGAAGTTCGCCGGACTGGATGTCTTCGATATTGAGATTAACGAGACCGATCCCGACAAGCTGGTAGAAATCATTGCCGGGCTAGAGCCGACCTTTGGCGGCATCAATCTGGAAGACATCAAGGCGCCCGAATGTTTTGAGGTCGAGCGCAAGCTGCGCGCGCGCATGAAAATACCCGTCTTCCACGACGATCAGCATGGCACGGCGATTACGGTATCCGCAGCTTTCATCAACGGTTTGAAAGTGGTGGGCAAGGACATCTCCCAAGTCAAGGTAGTTAGCTCGGGCGCAGGCGCCGCTGCTCTGGCCTGCCTGGATCTGATGGTCGATCTGGGCTTGCCGCTGGAGAATGTTTGGGTGACTGATATCGATGGCGTGGTTCACCAAGACCGCGAGACGGCGATGGGCCCCGAAATGGTTCGGTTCGCGCAAAAAACCAGCGCACGCACACTTGCCGAGGTCATTGCGGATGCCGACGTGTTCCTGGGCTTGTCTGCCGGCGGGGTGCTCAAGCCCGCCATGCTCAAGTCGATGGCGGCGCGTCCGCTAGTCCTGGCTTTGGCCAACCCCACGCCGGAGATTCTTCCTGAAGTCGCCCATTCGGTGCGCGACGACGTGGTCATGGCGACCGGGCGTTCCGACTTCCCTAATCAAGTCAATAACGTATTGTGCTTTCCTTATATTTTCCGGGGTGCGCTGGACGTGGGCGCCACGGTCATTACGCGGGAAATGGAGAAGGCTGCCGTCTACGCCATTGCCGGCTTGGCAGAAGAAGAGCAAAGCGACGTCGTCGCCGCCGCTTACGGCGGATATGACCTGGCATTCGGGCCGGACTACCTGATACCCAAGCCATTCGATCCTCGCCTGATCGTGCGGATCGCGCCAGCCGTGGCCAAGGCCGCCATGGAAGGTGGCGTCGCAACGCGGCCTTTGGACGATCTTCAAGCCTACGCCGAAAAACTGCAGCAGTTTGTCTATCACTCGGGGGCCTTCATGAAGCCGCTCTTTGCCGCGGCGCGGCAATGGGTACGGGATGGCGGCAAAGCGCGTATTGTTTTTTCCGAAGGCGAGGACGAACGCGTCTTGCGGGCCGTGCAAGTCGTTGTCGACGAAAAGCTTGCCCATCCGATTCTTGTGGGCCGTCCGGCGGTATTGCTGTCGCGCATCGAGAAACTGGGCCTGCGGTTGCGCCTGGGTCAGGACGTAGAAGTGACCAACCCAGAGTCCGACGAACGTTTTCACCAGTACTGGACCACCTATTGGGAGCGCATGTGCCGCAGCGGCATCACCAAAGAAATGGCCCGGGTGGAAATGCGCCGTCGGCTGACGCTGATCGGCGCCATGATGGTGCATCTTGGCGATGCAGACGGCCTGGTGTGCGGTACGGTGGGGGCCTATCATGATCACCTGCGCTTCATCGACGAGATCATCGGCAAAAAGCCCGGCGCCAACAGTTATGCGGCCATGAATATTCTGCTGCTCGATGAGCGTGTGGTGGCGCTGGCAGATACCCATGTGAATGACGACCCGACTGCCGAGCAGATCGCCGAATGCACTCTGGCCGCGGCCAAGGTGCTGGCGCAACTTGAGCTCGCCCCCAAGGTTGCGCTGTTGTCGCGTTCCAACTTTGGGTCTGGCAGTTCAGCTTCCGGCGCGAAAATGCGCAGGGCGCTGGAACTGGTGCGAGAGCAGGATCCTGGCCTGGAAGTGGATGGTGAAATGCATGGCGATTGCGCCCTGGACGAAAACCTGCGCCAGCGAATACTGCCTTCGTCGCCATTGACGGGCGCTGCCAACCTGTTGGTTTGCCCCAATGTCGACGCCGGCAATATCGCTTATAACCTGCTTAAGACGGCAGCCGGCGGCAACGTGGCGGTAGGGCCGTTTTTGCTGGGGGTCAACGCCCCCGTGCATATCCTGACTTCCAGTTCTTCAGTGCGCCGCATTATCAATATGGCGGCCTTGACGGTGATCGAGGCGAACCGCCTCGAAACAGACGTCAGCCTTGATACTTGATAGCGACTGTTTTCAGCACTGTGAAGCCGTATAGGGCTTCGAAGCCCTTTTCGCGGCCATGCCCGCTGGCCTTGATACCGCCAAAGGGCAGTTCGATCCCGCCGCCCGCACCGTAGTTGTTGATATAGACCTGGCCGGCACGGATGCGCCGAGCCAGACGCAACTGCCGTGCGCCATCTTTCGTCCAGACACTGGCGACCAGCCCAAAGTCTGTTCCGTTGGCGATTTCCACCGCTTCGTCTTCAGAATCGAAGGGAATGGCAACCAGCACTGGGCCGAAAATTTCTTCGCGCGCCAGCTTGTGGTCGGGGGGCACATCACGAAATACGGTAGGTGCTTGAAAAAAGCCTTCTGCCGCGGCTTCCGGCACCACTTGGCCTTGGCCGGCAATTTTCAAGCCGTCGTCCAGGGCCGACTGGATGTATTTTTGTACCCGTTCCTGTTGCGTCTTCCGAATCAATGGGCCGCACTCAAGATCCATGCTGGCTGGGCCGACGCGCGTTTTGTTGAAAGCCTCGGCAATCAGCCCAAGCACTTTTTCGTAGACGGGACGCTCGATGAGCAGGCGGCTGCCGGCAGAGCAGGTTTGCCCTGTGTTCTGGATGATGGCTTTCAAGACGGTAGGCACGACCTCATTGAAATCGGCGTCGGCAAATACCACTTGGGGCGACTTGCCGCCCAGTTCCAGCGTGACCGGCGTGTGGTTGTCTGCGGCGGCCTTGGTCACCAATGTGCCAACGGTTGGCGATCCGGTAAATGAAATGTGGTCGACGTCGGGGTGTTTGACCAGCGCATCGCCAGCTTCGTGGCCATAACCGGTTACCAGATTCAGCACGCCAGCTGGTAAACCAACTTCCTTGGCCAGTTCAACCACACGCAATATCGACAGGCAGGCATCTTCGCCGGGTTTGACGACGCAGGTGTTGCCTGCCGCTAGCGCCGCTGCAACGCAGCGACCAAAAATTTGCAGAGGATAGTTCCAGGGCACGATGTGGCCTGTCACGCCGTGGGGCTCACGCCAGGTCAGCACGGCAAAGCCATCGCTGTAGGGGATGGTTTCACCATGGAGCTTGTCGCAGGCGCCCGCATAGAATTCGAAGTAGCGCGCCACAGCGGTGGCATCGGACTTGGCTTGCGTTAGCGGCTTGCCGCAATCGGCCGATTCCAGCAAGGCCAGCTCTTCGTGATGTTCAAGCAATTTTTGCGAGAGCTTATGCAGCAGGCGGCCGCGTTCCATGGCGGAAACCTTGGACCAGGTGTTTTCGTAGGCGTTGCGCGCAGATTTCACTGCGTCGTCGATGTCTTGGCTATTGCCGCGGCTGATATCCCGGATGACAGTGCCATCAGAGGGATTGAGCATGGGGATTACGTCGGCTGAGTGTGACTCTACCCAGCGGTTATCAATAAATACGGTATTCATAGTGTGCGCTTATGTCGTGTTCAGGATGGAAAACAGGGCTAGATCGGGTTCTATGATACTCATATTTCAAGCTCGCCTTTGTGCTAACGTACGATTTTCCGCGACTCTTAACTCATGTCTTCTTATTCTGTAGCGGTGGTAGGCGGCGGGCCTGCGGGGTTGATGGCGGCCGAAACGCTGGCGAATGCCGGCATTCGCGTTGACCTTTATGATGCCATGCCGTCGGTCGGCCGCAAGTTCTTGTTGGCCGGTCGTGGCGGCCTGAACCTTACCCATAGCGAGCCAACCGCGGCATTTCGGTCGCGATTTGGCGCGCGCGAGGCGCAGGTATCACCGTGGCTGGATCAGTTCGATGCCCAGGCTTTGCGCGAGTGGGCTCAAGGACTAGGGATAGATACTTTCGTCGGATCATCGGGACGGGTCTTTCCTGTCGAAATGAAAGCGGCGCCGTTGCTCCGCGCCTGGTTGCATAGGCTGCGCGCCGTTGGGGTACAGGTCCATACACGGCACACGTGGCGCGGCTGGACCGATGACGGTGCACTTATGCTGGACACGCCCCAGGGCGTGGCGACCAAGCAGGCCGATGCCGTCGTGTTGGCTCTGGGCGGCGCCAGTTGGGCGCGGCTGGGTTCGAATGGCGCTTGGCAGACTACGTTAAGGCAGAGGGGCGTTGACGTAGCGCCTTTGCTTCCCGCAAATTGCGGTTTCCTGGCCGACTGGACTCCTCACTTCAACGAGCGCTTTGCGGGTCAACCTCTTAAATCTATCGCCATGGCGCCGCAAGGCGGCTTGCCGATGCGGCGCGGCGAATGCGTGGTGACTGCTGACGGCCTGGAAGGCGGGCTGATCTATGCCTGGTCAGCAGCGCTGCGTGACACAATACTTGCCACGGGGGAAGCGGTGCTACATATCGACTTGTTGCCCGCGCGCGATGCCGCACAGGTGCTGTCCGAGGTCGCCAAGCCTCGCGGGGCCCGGTCCTGGTCCAGCCATTTGAGCAGTCGACTGGGTCTGCGTGGCGTCAAGGCTGCGCTGTTGCGTGAATGCCTGCCCAAAGAAGTCTTCGAGCATCCTGAAACTGTGGCGGCAGCGATTAAATGTGTGCCGGTGCGCTTGCGCGGCATGCGGCCTATTGACGAGGCAATCAGCACAGCAGGCGGGGTCGCGTTCGATGGCCTGGATCGGAACTCGATGTTGCGGGCCATGCCCGGCGTATTTTGCGCGGGAGAGATGCTGGACTGGGAAGCCCCGACCGGCGGCTATTTGCTGACGGCATGTTTTGCAAGCGGCCGCGCAGCAGGGCAGGGGGTTTTACAGTGGCTAGACCGCTAATGGATTGGGTTAGCGGTGGTGGCGATGCTTGTGGCCACGATGCTTGCGCTGTTGCACATAGCGGCGGTCGGAATGCCTATATTTTTTGTGGCCCTTCCATTCACGTCGGCCCCGGTCTTCGGTAAGGACATTGCCCAGCAAGCCGCCTGCAGCTGCGCCGCCTAGTGTATATAAGGTATCGCCGTTCGATATAACCGCGCCTGCGGCAGCACCTAGTCCCGCCCCTAGTATGGTGTTGGTTGTTTTTCGGTCGGCTGCCACGGCAGTGCTTGATATCGCCATGGCGATCAGGCCGGCCACTGCAAATTGAGCAATAGTGCGTATTGGTTTCATTATGGTGTTGCTCCAAAATCAACAGATATGCCGCAGCTTACTTAGGGGACCAGCCCCGCGCAAGCGCCGTTGCGGGGTTTGCAGCACATTGAAATAATTTAGGGTGGGCCAGCGGCTTCCTGTTACGCTTCTGTGCCATATTGAAACGAAAGTACTCCTTTTTGCCACATCGTCATGCCAGATCAGCTATCTTCAACCCGCCTGCACTGCGACCGATGCCTTAGGCCTCAGTCGCATTGCCTATGCGGTTACGTCTCCACCGTGAGCAATCGGACACGGGTTTTGGTGCTACAGCATCCTGAAGAACACAAGCATGCACTTAATACAGGACGTCTGGCTGTACTGGGTCTGGAACGGGCTGAGTTGCTGGTGGGAGAGCATTTCCCTCAATTGGTTGACATGCTGCCGGCATTTACTTCGGCTTTCTTGCTGTTTCCGGGCGAATTTGCGCAGCCGCCTCAGCCGCTGGCCTGTGACGTCGCAAACGGATCTGTATTGCTGATTGTGCCCGATGGGACATGGCGCAAGGCGCGCAAAATCTTGTATGCGAACCCCGTGTTGAATACCTTGCCTCGCCTGAGCCTGGAAGCGGGGGCGCCGTCCAGGTATCGGTTACGCAAAACCAGCGTACCTGCTGCTGTATCCACGATAGAAGCAATAGCGCGCACTTTGGCGGCCCTTGAGCCGGAGCAGGATTTCAACCCGATCTTAAGGCCGTTCGATGCCTTGATTGAACAGCAAATCCAGGCAATGGGGAGCGATGTTTACCGGCGGCATCATCAGCCGGGGTAGCTGCGGGTATCCGATGGTCAGTCGCTGATTCTCGAAGAGGGTCTCTTTCACGGCATCCACATCGATGCTGACCGGCCCTTACCACTGATACCGCAGGCTGGCCCGTATGCTGCGTTGGTAGCCATACCAGCACCAATCCTCCCCAGTGCATGACGCAACGTATTCCTTGTCGAACAGGTTATTGACGTTAAGTGCTACGGACATGCCTTTCAGCGCTGGGCTGGCGCGCCCCAGGTCATAGTCCAGTGCGGCGTCCACCAACGTGGCAGCCGGCACCTTGAAGGCATTGTGTGTGCCGCCGGAGCTGGTGCCAAGATAGCGTGCCCCCGCCGCTACGCCCAGGCCGGAAAGCGAACCGCTTTGCACTTGATAACGTGCCCACACCGACGCCTGGTGTTTTGGAATCCCATAGGGGGTGCTTCCCTCCAGGCTCGGTCGGCTAGCAGTGGCATTATCTTTGGTGTATTCATTGGCAATATAAGAGTAATTGGCGATCACACTCAAGCCGCGGGTGAACTCGCTGCGTGCCTCAAATTCCAGGCCTTGTGTGCGCAATTCCCCGGTTTGTTCCTGACAGCGTGAGCCCACGCAGCCAGGTATGGTCGTCAGCATGTTCTTGCGGCGAATGTCGAAGGCAGCCACTGAGTACAGTGCATTTGTACCAGGCGGCTGGTATTTCACTCCGACCTCATATTGTTCACCTTCAAGTGGATCAAAGGGTTTATCGTTGGCGTCGGTGCCCGATTGCGGTTCGAACGACTGGGCAAAGCTGATGTACGGTGCGACGCCATTATCGAAGTTATAAATAACGCCTAAGCGGCCGGTAAATGCCTCGGCACGTGTTCCGCTGGACGTGGGTGTCGATGTTGTCAGGTTGGTGCCGTTCGATACTGTGCGGGACCAATCGTAGCGTCCGCCCAGCAGGACTGAAAGGCGGTCGATCTTGATTTGATCCTGCAAGTACACCCCGGTCTGGTACTGGCGTTGGTTCGTGTCGCTGATCCAGTTCAGTGGCCCGATGTTCTGATGGTAATCAGGGTTGAACACATCCAGGGGGGGCGCCCGGTCGAAGCTGCTGGCACGTGTGTCGGAGTTCAGGTTCGCATAGTCCACACCCGCAAGAAGAGTGTGCTGGATCGCACCAGTGGTGAATTTCCCCTGAAGGTGGTTGTCGATCACATACGTGTCCATCGATACGTCAGTGCCGCCTTTGCTACGCGAAATCAGGCCATAGTTGCTGTCCGGGACGTAGCCGCTAGAATAGACCGATCGATAGATACCCTCGGCGTGCAAATAGCGCGCATTCGACCGTACTGTCAGGGCATCGTTGAATTTGTGCTCGAAGTCGTAGCCGATGGAATGATTGCGCCGATCACTGGTTTCGAAGTCCGCGTCGCCATCGTAAAAGTCTGGTGGAAGCCTATAACCATCTGGCGCGTCGACCAAAGTGCGCACCCGGGGCACAGCTCCGTATGAGCCCATGTGGGGATCACGCTGCAAATTGGCCAGCACCGTCAAACGGGTATCGCTTGATGGCTGCCAAGTAAACGAGGGGGAAATAAAATAACGGCTTTCCTCAGTCTTGTTGAGTTGGCCGTCGGACATATAGCCCGATCCTGTCAGGCGGTACAGAAACTGCTCGGAATCGCCTACCGGCCCCGAAAAATCGAAGTTGGCCCGTCGATAATCAAAGTTGCCAACTTGCAGTTCTACTTCTCTGCGCGCCTCTGACGTTGGCCGCTTGCTGATCTGATTGACCACGCCGCCAGGGCCTCCCTGGCCGAACATAACCGATGACGGCCCCTTAAGTACATCAACTTGTTGCAGACGGTAGGCGTCGACCTGGGGCAGGGCATCGCGAGAACCGAATACACGTAGCCCATCAAGAAGCGTGGTCGCAGAAAACCCCCGAACCGTGAACTGATCCAAGCGCGATGCTGTAGCCCCGCGCGTTTCCGGTGCGATGCCAGACGTATAACGCAGCACTTGATTCAGCGTTTGCGCTCCTTGTTCACGTATCTGGTCTTCGGTAATGACCGAGATGGACTGCGGAACCTCCATAAGCGGCGTGTCGGTTTTGGTGGCAGTCGACGTTTTTTCGGCAACATATCCGATGGTTTCGTCGCCCGATCCCACCACCGTCACCGGTGCAAGCTGCGCCGCTTCCTTGGCATCCTGGGCATGGACGGGCGCTGCCGCTCCCATTGCGAAAATAATTGCTGCCAGAACCGTAGGCCGGCTGGGGTGGTTGAACAACATCGACATCCGGTGCTTCTCCCGAGAATTTTTATAGTGCCATTAATTAACATTGAGAATCATAATGATTATCATTGGCGTACGATTCTAGAGAGAGTGATGCGGCTTTGCAACACGGTTGCTTATCGAAAAGGGCACGCGCGCATGCCACTGCGCCTTGCATGGCTTGCTGTGCGGCGATTCTTGCCATAATTTCGACCCATAACTTATAATGCGAACCTTTCTCATTATCGTTGTCATCAAGCAACGTTGACACGCTTGCCGTCTTGCACCGGGCCAAACTGGATCCTTATCTATGAATTCGCTTGTTCGATGGACCTGCTCCTGGGGGCCTTTGTTGTCACGCATTGTCGCGGCGCTTTTCGGCGGTTATGCACTGGCAGCATTAGCCAGTGTGGCCGCGGTGGCCTTGCCCGTTTCACGTAGTGAAGCTGTTTTGACTGGCATGCTGCTCAGCTTCGCTGTCTATGCTGGCGCCGTCATTTGGGTGTTTGCCGTCAGGTCAGCCTGGCGCGCCTGGGCAGGCCTGGTGGTAGGGGCATTGCCTCTGGGGCTGGCGGCATGGTCGGTATGGATGCAATAAGAATCATGACTATCAATACCTCCGCCGACATCCCCAAACGTGTTGCTGCCGCGCGTAAACCAGCAAAAGCGCCTGGCATTCGCCAAACAATGTCGGACTTGCATATCTGGACGGGTCTGCTTGCCGGTTGGATTCTGTACGCCATGTTCCTGACGGGCACCGCTAGCTACTTTCGAGACGAAATTTCGCAGTGGATGCGGCCCGATGTGCCGGCGCAATTGCAACTGGTCGATGCGGCTGAAATGGGATCCCGGCTGATTTCAAGCTTGCAAACGATTGCGCCGACAAGCTCGCAGTGGGGCATCAAGCTGCCGGATGCGCGCAACAATACGGCAAACGTATTCTGGCGCGATGGCAAGCGCTTCAACCGAGCTACGCTTGATCCGGCGACAGGGCAGAAGATCGGTGTACGTGAATCCATAGGCGGCGAATTTTTCTATCGCTTTCATTTCCAGCTGCATTATTTTCCTGTCCTCTGGGGCCGCTGGATCACGGGGCTTTGCGGCATGTTCATGCTGGTGGCCATCATCAGCGGTGTCATCACGCACAAAAAAATCTTTATCGATTTTTTCACCTTTAGATGGGGCAAGGGGCAACGTTCCTGGCTCGATGCGCACAATGGGCTATCCGTGCTCGGACTGCCGTTTCATTTGATGATCACTTATACAGGGCTGGTCACGCTGATGCTTTTGTATATGCCGTGGGGTAGTGACGCCGCTTTCAAAGAGGCGTCGCAACGCCAGGCCATGCAAACCGAGCTCAGCGCATTTGTGCGCCCTGGCCAGCCTAGCGGGCAGAAGGCCGAGCTGGCGCCCGTTGCCGGCATGGTTCAACAGGCGCAGGCGCGGTGGGGCGAGGAGAGCGTTGGCGGAATCAATGTCAATAATCCAGGCGATGCGTCGGCGCGTGTCATCGTGGTGCGGGCTGACGACGCGCGTGTTTCGACCAGTCCACAGTACATGATGTTCGATGGCGCCAGCGGACAACTGCTCGAGACCAAAGACAAGGTTGGGGCAGCGGCCGAGACACGAGGCGTTATGTATGCTTTGCATCTGGGTCGGTTTTCCGATTACCCGTTGCGTTGGCTATATTTTCTGGTGAGTCTGGCCGGCACTGCCATGGTAGGCACGGGATTGGTATTGTGGACGGTGAAACGGCGCGCCAAGTTGCCTGACCCCGCAAAGCCGTACTTCGGGTTTCGTCTGGTCGAAAGGCTTAATATCACCGCCATTGCGGGGCTGTCTGTAGCGATGGCTGCATTCTTGTGGGGGAACCGGCTATTGCCTGCGGCGCTTGCCGATCGCAGGGTGTGGGAAGTGGATCTGCTCTTCATCGCGTGGGGCGCTACTTTTGCCTATGCGTTGGTACGGCCCGCAAAACGGGCCTGGGTAGAACTCTTGTGGCTGGCCGCAGGCCTGCTGATTTTTTTGCCATTGCTTAATGCCTTCACCACTGAGCGCAACCTTTTTCACAGCATCGCTGTCGGTGACTGGCTGTTCGCGGGATTTGACCTGACGATGCTGGCATTTGGCGGACTCCATGCGCTGCTGGCCATACGCGCACAGCGTTATCAGCCAAAAGTTCGGCCTGTGGTGCGCAAGCCTCAGCAAGCACCCGGAATGGTGGACTCGCATGTTGCCTTAAGTCCTGCGCAAGCACCTACCACCACGGAGGCTCGCTGATGAATCATCTGAATATATTATTGCTGTCCGTACTGGCCTTTATTTGTTTGGCGCTGGCTATGGAACGTCATCAAGCAGATTTGTTTGGACGTCAGTTGGACTCGGGTGCCACGAAAATGCTGCGTGCCGCAGGCTGGGTCTTGCTTTGTGCCTCCTTGGCCGTTGCAGTGCGCCAGCCGTTATGGTCTCTTGGGCTTGTTGCCTGGTTTGGGTACCTTAGTGCTGGCGCTGGGGCAGTGTTCGGGGCGCTGGTGCTGGCGCAACGGCGTTGCTAGATCATAGCCAC
>NZ_JBEBUX010000097.1:0-16004 GCF_040393045.1 Pollutimonas bauzanensis
AGTCCCGGATTGTGATTCCGGTTGTCGTGGGTTCGAGCCCCATCGGTCACCCCAAGCTGCTTTTCTATCACAGGCGCCAGCCTGTCGACATTCTGTCCTGCTTCTGGACAAAAAACCTGATCCCTTTCATACTCTGCGCGCCTGCAACGATTATCATCATGCAATGACGTCTGATCTTACTATTCTTGACTGGTCAAATGCACCCCACGACTGGAACTGGGCTGCGCAAGACGAAGACGGTCGATGGTTTTGGTACGGTGTAAAACCAATACTGGGTATTGGCGGCGGTATCTGGCGCGCGCCTTCACGCGCCCAAGCCTATGCCTTTCAAGCCTCTCCCAACCCCCTGTGGTATGAAAGCCTCCAGGAACGTCCCTCAGGGGCAGGATAAACATGGCCTCAGTGCATTATTTCTTTCTGGAATATTGGCCGCATCTTGCGTTTATCTTAAGCTTAGCCGTGGGCGGCACAGCGGCGATTCATGCCGCCATGACCAAGAACGATGTACGGGCTGCCATAGGCTGGGTAGGCATCATCATGATGTCGCCGCTGCTAGGCCCTTTCATCTACTTGGTAGCCGGCATCAATCGCATACGTCACGACCATATTTCCGAACAGCGCAATAAAAATCTGAAAGACTATTCGGGTGCTCAGGACGCACCCCTGGCCGACGTCACCGATGTCGCCGGGCCGCAATTCCAATCGCTAAGGGTGCTGGGCGACCGCATCAGCCGCTTCCCCTTGCGCGATGGCAATCATATTCAGACACTGGTGGGCGGTGACCAAGCCTACCCGGCCATGATCACCGCTATTCAAAACGCCAAGAAGTCGATCGCGCTGCAGACCTATATTTTCGACAACGACATCGAAGGCCGAAAAATCGTCGACGCATTGGTACAGGCCAAGGAACGAGGCGTCGAGATACGCGTGCTCATCGACGCGATAGGCTCCAAGTACTCCCGCCCCCAGATTATTCGCCTGCTGCGAAAAAAAGGCATTCCCTGCGCCTTGTTCATGACCAATCCGCTGGGATTCCTGCGCATGCCCTACGCGAACTTGCGCAGTCACCGAAAAATTCTAGTGGTAGACGGTCATATTGGCTTTACCGGCGGCATGAACATCCGGGCCGGCTTCGTCTCGGCAGTCGCCGGTTCAGACATGTCCAGCGACACGCACTTTCGCGTTGAAGGGCCTGTTGTACTGCAACTTGTCTCGGTATTCGCGCACGACTGGGAGTTCACCACCAAAGAAGCGCTTGGCTTTGAAACCTGGTGCAGCACCGACTGGGAGGCTGCCGAACCGCAAGTGCCTGCGCGCTGCATTCGCTCCGGGCCCGACCGCTACATGGCGGCAACGCACAACATGTTATTGGGAGCGTGCGCTGTGGCGCAGCGCCATATCCGCATACAGTCGCCTTATTTCCTGCCGGATCAGATTCTGCTGGGCGCCATCAATACAGCGGCACGCCGGGGTATCGTCGTCGACATCGTCATTCCTGGGCGCAACAACCTGCGCCTGGTCAATTACGCCATGACGGCCCAGCTGGATGAGGTAATCCGCAACGGTTGCCGAGTCTGGCGCGTCAATGACAACTTCAACCATTCTAAATTGATTACGATCGACGGCTCGTGGTCTTACGTGGGCTCATCGAACCTGGATCCACGCAGCTTACGCCTGAATTTCGAACTGGATATGGAAGTCTACAGTCGCGATACGGCTCGCGAAATCGAAGCCTTGATAGACAGCGAAATCGCCAAAGCCGATGCCGTAACGCTTCAAGGGCTGGCGCAAATCCCTTTTCGCAAACGGTTGCGCAATCGGGTCATTTGGCTTGCCAGCCCTTATTTGTAGAACACAGGCCGGTGCCGGCCTGCGGCAGATCTTTATTGTGGCTTTACGCCCGCCTCTTTGACAACACCCGCCCAACGCGTAATTTCGCTATCGACAAACTTGCCGAAATCCGCCCCGGTAAGATTGGGCGTTGCGCTGCCGTTGCTTAGCCAGAGTTCTTTGACCTTGGGCGCATTCAAGGCTTTGGTCAGCTCGGCCGCCATTTTGTCCACTATGTCTGCGGGTGTGCCTGCTGGCGCCCACATTGCATACCAGGTTGACACCTCGTATTCGGGAACACCTGCCTCGGCCGCTGTAGGAACGTCAGGAAATGAGGGAGACCGCTGCGCCGCAGCCACAGCCAGCGGCCGGATGCTGCCAGAACGTATGTGCGACGCCGATGAACCCAAGCCGTCGAAAGCCATATCGACCTGACCAGTGATTAGGCCGGTAAGCATAGGGCCAGCGCCTTGATAGGGAACGTGGGTGATATCGACCCCAGTCTTCAAGGCGAATAGTTCTCCAGCCAAATGGTGGGTGCTGCCGATACCCGCCGAGCCAAAGTTGATTTGCCCAGGATTGGCCTTGGCCCGCTCTATGAGCTCTTTGACGCTTTTGACCGGTAGCTTAGTGGCATTGACCACGATAACTTGCGGCGGTTGCGCCAATAGCGCTACCGGAGCGAAGTCCTTCTGGATATCGTAGCTAAGCTTTTTATAGATGGATGGCGCCACGACGTGATGCGCGCCTCCCATGAAAAAAGTATAGCCGTCCGGCGCCGCACGCGCAGCCACGCCTGCCCCCAAGGTGCCGCCCGCGCCACCTTTGTTGTCAATGACTACGCTTTTGCCCAACTGTTCGCCCAATTGATGCGCGAGTGGCCGGGCAAAGGTGTCGGTACCACCGCCGGCAGGAAATGGTACGACGATAGTAATGGGACGCTCCGGCCATGCCGCCTGCACGTTCGCGCCAATGGCCATCGCCGACAATGCAAATGCGGCTGCAGCCGAATAAAAAGCCTGCTTTTTCATGATGTCTCCTCTTGTGATTTTTCTATCAACTTTTATACGGGTTTTTTACTACTACACCTCTACACTTCTACACATCCGAACTACGAGTATTGCGTACGGAGTATGTTCTTTTGTACCTTGCCCATGGTATTGCGCGGCAACTGGTCTACTACATAAATATGCTTGGGCACCTTGAAGTTAGCCATTCTGGTCTTCATGTCCGCGATCATGGCCGCTGCATCCAGCGAGGCGCCAGCCTTGGGCACCACCACAGCCACAACGGCTTCTCCGAAATCAGGATGTGCAACGCCGATAACGGCCGACTCATCAACCCCCGGCATATCATCGATCAAAAGCTCAATTTCCTTGGGATAAATATTGAAGCCGCCGGAAATAATTAAGTCTTTGCTCCGCCCCACTATAGATAAATAATTGGCCGGCGCCGAATCGCCGCCCCACCGTCCCACATCGCCAGTGCGGAACCAACCATCGGCGGTGAACTCTTCACGAGTTTTTTCCGGCATGCGCCAATAGCCCGAAAACACATTAGGACCACGCACCTGTACGTTGCCGATCTCACCGACCCCAAGTTCGGTTTCGGTATCATCGACGACCCGCACCATCACGCCTGGCAAAGGCTGGCCCACCGTTCCGCCGACACGCTCACCCAACGCCGTATCATAGGGATTGGACGTCAGCATAATGGTCTCGCTCATTCCGTAGCGCTCCAGAATGGGCTGGCCGATACGCGCCTTGAACGCCTCGAAAGTTTCGGTCAAAAGCGGGGCTGACCCCGAAATGAACAAACGCATGCGGCTGCATAATTCGCGCGTAAAACGGGCATCATTGAGCAGCCGCACATAATAAGTGGGCACGCCCATCAAGACTGTGCATTGCGGCAAATAATGCAAAGCCTTTTCAATATCCAGCTTGGGCAGCCAGATCATGCGAGCCCCCGCCAGCAATGCACCATGCGAAGCGACAAACAAGCCATGCACATGAAAAATAGGCAGCATGTGCAGCAATACATCATCAGGGCGCCAACCCCAGTATTTATTAAGCACTTCGGCATTGGACGAAAGGTTGCGATGAGATAGCATTGCCCCCTTGCTGCGTCCTGTGGTGCCAGACGTATAAAGTATTGCCGCCAAATCGTCGGGCAGGCTTTGCACGGTATCGAATTCCGCGGACTGGCTGGCCGCGGCCAGAGCCAGGCTGCCGCTGCCGTCCTCGTCCAGCGTATAGACATGCGCCGTACCGGTCTTGTCAGCCAGCCTGCTGATCCATTCCTGATTTTTGCTGTCGCACACCACCACAGCCGGCTCGGCATCTGTCAAAAAATAATCGACTTCCGATTCGCGGTAGGCCGTATTCAGGGGCAAGTACACCAGCCCTGCGCGAATGCTGGCCAAGTACAACATCAGAGCTTCGGGCGACTTTTCCACTTGCACGGCAATGCGTGAGCCCGCAGGAAGATCCAGCGCGTGCAATAAATTGGCGAATCTCCCACTAAGCTCTTCGATGTCGTTCCAGCTATAAGAGCGCTCGGGTGTCTCAATCGCTATGGCGCTACGGTCTGCGGGAAAGCCCTTCGCGAGCAAAGCATATAAGTTGGCATTGCCATCCACATTAATCTCCTGAAAATTCCGGCTCTTGGCCGGCCAGAAACGCCCTCACACCTTCAAGGTGATCACGGCTTTCAGCATAGTTAAAAAAAGCTCCAAGCTCGGACTCGGACAAAGGAGCAGAATGCGCGCACAAGCGCGCCACTGTCTGTTTGTTGATGCGAGCCGCCATTGGCGCCCCACGCGCCAGTTTGCGCGCAGTTCGCATCACATCGCCTGCCACTTGGTCGTCTGGCAACACCCGCGTCAATAAACCCTTGGACAAGGCTTCAGCTGCGCCGAAGACACGGCCCTCAAGCAGAATTTCCAGAGTGGTCGCCCTGCCCACCAAAGCCAAGAGGCCGCGCATTTCGTCGGGCGCCATAGGAAAGCCCAGGCGATTGATAGGAACGCCGAAACGGGATGAGTTGCCGGCAATACGCAAGTCGCACTGGCTGGCGATTTCAAGCCCGCCTCCCACGCAAACACCATCGATTTGCGCCAATACCGGATGCACGCAAGCGGCTATTGCAGCAAGGGCCGGCGCCAGCACTTGCGTGTGATAATGCATGACACCAGCCAGATCGGCACGGGCCCGGGGAAATTCACGAATATCCGCACCGGCTGCAAAATTGCCGCCTTCGCCTCGCAACACAACGCAGCGCAGTGTTTTGTTATTGGAAAGCGTAGTAAAAATATCGGCCAACGCTTGCCACATTGCAATACTGATCGCATTCAACCGCCCCGGATGGCTCAGCGTTACGAAAGCAATTGCCCCATCGCACTCGACCAGTACCCGGCCGACTTCGGCACCCGAACCAGCGCTGTTTATAACCATCGTAGATTAAGTCCCGTCTTGGGTTTGCCGGCGGCCAATTGTGCCAGGTTGTCATCCAGCTGCTCCAGGTCATACAAATAATTGACCATGATGGCGCATGACTGAGCCATACCTTTCGTGGAAAGATCCGCGCCCCAATTAACGCGTTCAATTCGTGCACCATTGCCCAAATGGAACCGTGCCACCGGATCAACGGGCTGGCCATTTTTCATGCTTTTAAGATACAGGCCTGCCAGCCGCATGCCTGTGCGCTGTACGGACTCCGACGCTTTGCCGTTTGCGGCGGCCTGCAGCCGCTCGACCCACTTCAGACCTGCCGCCGGATCGCCCAAAGCCTGCTGCTTATCAGTCTTGTCGTTCAACAAGTTTTGCATAGCCTCGCCATCTTGCTTGCCCAGCCAGTCGGCAAAGCCCGGCATTGGCGACAGTGTGGCAAAAGACTTGAGTTTTGGCAGTTCTTTCAATAGCTCGTCGACGACCCGTTTAAGCAAAAAATTGCCAAAGCTGATGCCGCGCAAGCCCGGCTGCGTATTGGAAATGGAATAGAAAATGGCCCAGCGCGCTTTGTTCAAATCGGATGCCGGCACCTTGGGGTCAAGCAAAACCTGAACGTTATCCGCCATGTGCGTTGCAAAAGCCACCTCGACAAATATAAGCGGTACGTCATTCATGCGCGGATGAAAAAACGCATAGCAGCGTCGGTGGTCGGCGACCCTATGGCGCAATTCTTCCCATGAATGGATTTCATGCACTGCCTCGTACTGGATGAGCTTTTCCAGCAACGACGCAGGCGAATCCCAAGTAATAGGCCGCAGTTCGAGCATACCCACATCGAACCAACTGGACAGCAGCCCTTCAAGCTCGCGCTCAAGCACGGTCAGGCCTGCCACCTGATTGCGCCAGCGCAGCATGTCGGCTCGCAGTTCGACCAGCAGATGCAGGCTGTCGGCTTGCGCATATAAACGGCGAAACAAGCGCAAGCCCTGGTCGCCGCGCGGCTCGAGGCCGGCGCTGGCCTGAACCAGTGCGGCCAACAAGGCTCTACGTTCTTTACCGTCCGCAGCCATGTACCGCAGACTCCATTGTTTGGCCAGTCGGTTGGCCGCGACATCGGTCATGCGGGCAGAGAAAAGCGTCTGTGTTTCAGCGGGCACTGGCCAACGATCTCGTTCCAGCCACCGGCCCAGGCGAGCTATCAGCCCCTGGGTTTCATTGTTGTTTGGTTCGACAAGCTCAGCTTTGGCATTGGTTGTCGTCAGGTCCCTTGTGTCCGTCACCGTCATGATAAATCGAGCTCCTGTGGTTTGGAATGGGCAGATAAAGGCGTATCGGACTCATGTGCTGCTTGTGCTGTCAAAATGTGAAGCGCATCAAGCTGGCACATCAGATGCGTACGCGTCAGCGCCTCGGCGCTTTCCGGATCGCGCGCCTTGAGTGCCGAAAAAATCGCCATATGCTCGGCACAAGAGGCGTGGACACGCCCTGGCAACGTCAGGCTTTTATGGCGTGAGAGGCTCAGTACATGGCGCAGGTTATCGACCAGATCAGATAACCAATGATTATCGGCCAAGGCCTGGATAGCTTCGTGGATCAACGCATTCGTCGCGTAATACTTGTCAGTATCGCCAGCGGTGGCATGCATTTGCAACTGCTGGTGCAACGGTTCCAGCCGCTTGAGATCCTGATCACTGATTTTCCTTGCGGCCTCGTAGGCGCACCGCCCTTCCAGCATCGCCATCAGCGGGAAGATATCGTCAATGTCGCGCGCCGATAGCTCGTTGATGAAGCACCCCCGGCGCGGCTCCAGCCTTACCAAGCCTTCATTAGCCAACACTTTAAGCGCCTCGCGCAGCGGTGTACGGGAAATGCCCAGTTCCTTGGTCAGACTGACTTCATCTACCCAGGAACCCGCCGGCAGTTCGCATGACTGAATCATGGCGCGCAATCTATTAGCGACCTCCAGATACAACACCTGCTGAACAATACGAGTGCTCAATGCCATGCCTTTTGATGAGAACCATGATTAGTAATTCATAATTATGGCGATTTGCTGAAATTACGCAATAGGCCACTCCCTATAGTTATCCCTAAGGTAAACCACGGCGCTGACGAAAGGAACGATCTTTTTTATAGACATCGGCACAGTTTTATTTTTATAATTAGGACACTAACTATTTTAATCAAAACTAAATAATGCCTACCCCTCCTTTCTCATCGCGCGAACGATTTGGCGCCCAGTTTGTGGAACTGGCCCGACGCTGGCGCCGCGCCTTGGACCATAGCCTGGCGCAAACCGGACTGACCGACGCCACATGGGCACCGTTGGTGCGCCTGCACGAGTCAGGCGATGGCATACAACAGAAAGAGCTGGCGTTGCGAGTGGGGCTAAAAGAGCCCAGTCTGGTTCGGCTGCTGGACATTCTCGAGCACAGCCATCTAATCGAGCGGCGTGCCGACGATGCCGACCGTCGCGCCAAGCTGATATTCGTGACCACGGCCGGGCACGCTGTTGTCGCGCAAATTCGTCAGGTTTTGGCCCGTGTCGAGACAGAAATCCTGGTTGACCTGACAGATCAAGACATCGAAGCGATACTTCAGGCGTTCAGTCATATCGGAAAGCGCATTCAACCCATCCTGGATAACAAGGAGCAACTGGCATGAGCGCGGCCGAAACATTGTCCCGTTTCGGGTTTGATGCAGAGCGACTACGGTTCACCTTGCGTACGGCCCTGGCATGTTGCGCCGCCGTGCTGGTTGCATGGCTGATAGGACTGGAGCACCCGCATTGGGCAGGCATGACGGTGTGGGCGGGGTCGCTACCGATACGCAATCACATGCTGGAAAAAAGCTTTTTCCGTGTAATGGGAACCGTAAGCGGCACACTCGTCGGTGTATTGCTTGTGCTTGTGGCAGGCGATCAGCCATTTTGGCTGGTCACCGGCATGGCTGTATGGCTAGGTTTATGCGCAGGCATCGGCAACCTGCAGCGCAGTTTCACTTCATATGGCACGATGCTGGCAGGTTATTCTGCGGTCATGGTGGCCATGTTGGGCACGCCACATCCTGATCATATTCTCGGGTTGGGCGCCGACCGACTGCTGACGGCTTTACTCGGCGTGGGCGCCGCCCTGGCTGTGGGGTGGTTATTCGCCAGCCGGCAAACGCAAGAAGCCGTCACGCAACAGGTACAACACCTGTCCGGCAACATCCTGAACCACGTGGCGCAACGGCTGCGCAATCAACCCGCTCACCCAAGCGATTCCGTCCAGGCGCTGCTATCGGAAATCGCCGACATTGATGAACGGCTCGATACATTAGGCGCCGGATCCTTGCAGTCGCATCGCTCCATCCGGCCTCTGCGCACGCTCCTGTCGGCCCAGGTAGCAGCTTTGCTGTGGCTACAACGCGGCCAAATATTTCCTGCAGACCAGGCGTTAACGTTTCAGCTCACGCGTGCAGCCCAGGAACTACAAGACACAGCGACCACCGGGCAGGCAAGCCAGGCCTTGGAAGACGCCATTAATCTCTCGGTCTCTCGAACTTCATTGAACACCGTGCTAGTTCGGATGAAGGCGGCGCTGGATGCGTTATCAGCAAGCCCGGACGACGGCATCCAGCAAGCCGCCGGCACACAACGCGCCGTCATTCACCTGGATTGGGTAGGCGCCCGGCAAGCCATGATCCGCGCTGCTGTCACCCTCTTCCTTGTCGGGATGATCTGGGTGGCCACCGGATGGCAAGGCGGCCCCTATATGATGATAGGCACGGCAGTCATGATGACCATCTTCTCGGCGTTCGACAGCCCGGCCAGCATGATGAGCAGAGTTGTGTTCTGGGGTCAATTGCTGGGGGCGCTTACTGCACTGGCTTGCCTTTGGCTGGTTTGGCCATTTGCCACCAGCGAACTGGAATTGGTCATATTGATGATGCCGTTCATTCTCTTCGGCGGCTTGGTGGCGGGCTACCGCCGCACCATGGCTTGCAGCTATGATTTCAATATGATCATGCTTATCCTGCTGCAACCGGTTTACCCCCTGACCGCTACATTCGGCGATTCTCTGATCAACACCCTCGCCGTAATACTCGCACCGCTGACCGCCTTTGTTGCGTTCCGGTTCATCTACCCTTCTACGCCGAAAAGCCGCATGACAACCTTAATCGGCATGATGGTGCAAGAAGTACAAGACGCTGCCGCCGACCGCACGCCCATCACCCGCCACGAAATCCGTCGCGCACGGCTTTATCACCGCTTGATCAAACTGGTGCGCTGGATGGACAAGGCTGGCGAGCAAGGTATCTCGGCATTGGGCGGCAGCCTTGCCCTGCAGTCCCTGGGTACCGTTGCATTACGCGTTCAGGAATTGTTGCACGCCCCCGACATCACGCCAGGAACGACCCGTCGCCTGAAAGCTCTTCTTAGCCGGATGCGCAACATCAAGCAACACCCAGAACGCGTGATCCGCGCATTGAACCTTGCAGCCAGCCGTCTGGCCTACGAATCCCGCGGCGAGGCCGAATTACTACGCGAAGCAGCTTCTTTCATGGAAGCCAACGCGATGTTCTTCGCACATTTAAACACTACTGGCAGGAACACATAAATAACGAAACTACGGCGCTTAAGGCGATTCAGCAACACACAGCCGATGAGCAACGGACGCCGTGCCTTGCTTATCCAGCCGCCCCGAAAGCGTTGTCAGCCCTAGCGCACCCAGCACAACCAAAGCGCCAATCCAGGGCGTGGCCAATAGTCCCATGTGGGCGACTATCAATCCTCCTGCCCAGGCGCCACCGGCAATGCCCAGGTTGAACGCGGCGATATTCAGGCCGGAAGCCACATCGACAGCCTCGGGAGCATCACGCTGCGCCTGCTGGACCACATACACTTGCAATCCAGGCACATTGCCAAAAGCGACTGCCCCCCAAGCCAGTACCGTGATCACGGCCAGCCAGGCATTCGTAGCCGTAAATGTCAGCACAAACAGCACCAGAGCCAGCAACGCGAAAATCAGCTGCAACGCCCACACAGGCCCCTTCTTGTCGGCCAACCTGCCACCCCAAATATTGCCAAACGCCACCGACACGCCATATACCAGCATGACAAGCCCAACACTGGATGCCGAGAAACCGGCAACTTCCTGCAAGATCGGGGCAAGATAGGTAAAGGCGATAAAAGTGCCGCCGTAGCCCAGCGCAGTGATGGCATACACCAGCAGAAGACGGGGCTGCTTCAAGACCGCCAATTGCTTCAGCATGGATGCAGGCGGATTGTTCTTGATGTTATTGGGCACCAGGATCAAGCTACCTACAAAAGCGATGACGCCCAGCAAAGAAACGGCAAGAAAAGTAGTTTGCCAACCAAACATCTGACCAATGAAAGTTCCTAGCGGCACGCCGGTTACCAATGCAACCGTAAGACCACTGAACATAAGTGCTATCGCACTGGCCGCTTTATCTTTAGACACCAAACCAGTAGCTATCGTCGAGCCGATCGAGAAAAATACGCCATGAGCCAAACCCGTCAGCATGCGCGCCCCCATCAACGCCACATAGCCAGGCGCCATCCATGCCACCAGATTCCCCACCGTAAACAACGCCATCAATGCCAGCAACAGGAATTTGCGCGGTACACGGCTGGACATTGCGGTCAATACAGGCGCGCCGATCGCCACGCCCAAGGCATAAACACTGACCAGTAGTCCCGCAGACGGCACGGACACATCAAGACTGGCGGCTATCGTGGGAATAAGACCAACAATAACGAATTCGGTGGTTCCTATCGCGAAGGCGCTAAGTGTCAGCGCCCATAAGGCTAAAGGCATGATTTTCTCCGGTATGCAAAGTAGATGCCTTGCAGTGTGAGGCTTGCACGCACAGAGAAAAACCGGTGGGATTACAATACACCTTTGACCCGGAGTCAACAATGCTGCCGATCGACTCGCTGATTGCCTTCGTCGCAGTCAAGGATACAGGCTCATTCACCAGCGCCGCAGAACGCCTGGGTCAGACGCCTTCAGGTATAAGCCGCGCTGTTTCCCGCCTGGAATCGCAATTGGGCATGGCATTGATAACCCGCACCACACGAAGACTGGACCTGACTGAAGAAGGTGAATGGCTGCTCTTGCGCGCACGCAAGATACTTTCCGATCTACAAGATACCGAAGAACATCTGGTCGCCTGCTTTTTGCAGCCGTCCGGGACGGTCCGTGTCAATGCCGCCACACCGGTCCTTGATCACTTGCTGGCGCCGCTGGCGGCGGAACTCATGGACACCTACCCGCTATTGCGCCTGGAAATGATCAGCGGCGAAACCATTATCGATTTGATCGAGGAGCGCGCGGATATGGCCATCCGCATCGGCAACCTGGCGGACTCGACACTGAATGCGAGGCGCCTGGGAAGCAGCCGCCTCAGGCTGCTGGCATCACCCGAATACCTTGCCCAGCATGGAGAACCCAAAAAAACAGAGGATCTGGCCAGGCACCGTCTGATCGGCTTTACCGAGCCAGCCTCATTGAATATATGGCCGCTGACGCAAGAACAGGGTGAAGGCTTGCCCATACAGCCGGCCATTGCGGCCTCCAGCGGAGAGACTTTACGGCATCTGGCGCTAAACCATGCGGGTATCGCGTGCCTTGCAGACTTCCTCACCCATAACGATGTCGCCGACGGTCGGTTGGTACCCGTGTTGAATACATTGACACTGCCATGGAAACAGGCGGTTTGGGCCGTCTTCTACAAACAGGGGGCGCTGGCACCACGTGTCGCGGCGTTTGTGGATCTTCTGACGCTTCGGCTAAAAGATGGGATGCTGGAACCGTAGTCCAGCCAGCACCGCCGATCGCATGACATACTTAAGCCTCCAAGATGAATCGGTATTTCTGAACCACTACACTGACTCGCATTATGTACATACGTCCCTATCAAGCATCTGACGAAGACACGGTTATTGCTCTCTGGAACGAATGCGGCCTTACGCGCCCATGGAATAATCCGCACCGCGATATCGCACGCAAAATGACTGAACAGCCCGAGCTGTTTCTGGTCGTTGTTGATCAGCAAGAGGTCGTCGCCACTGCGATGATCGGCTTCGACGGCCATCGCGGCTGGGTTTACTACCTGGCTGTCGCGGCCAGTCATCGGCACCAATCAATTGGCCGAAAGCTCATGTCGGAAGCCGAGCACTTGTTGATGGAGCGCGGCTGCCCGAAGATCAGCCTTATGGTTCGGTCGTCCAACGTCAGCGTCATCGAGTTTTATCGAAAACTGGGCTACGCCCAGGATGACGTCGTCACCCTGGGACGCCGGCTTATACATGACACTTAGGTGCTAGCTGGCCTTGATATTGCCCTTCTCTGCAACCTCGGACCATTTCTTTTTCTCGTTCTCCAGGAAAACCTTGAAGTCCGAGGGCGCGTCCAAAGTCACGATGGCCCCCTGTTCTACCAATTGCTTGGCAATAACAGGATCTTGCGTTGCCTGACGCAAGCCTTCGTTTATTTTTTTGACAATATCGTCCGGCATTCCTTTAGGCCCAAACAGCCCGTACCAGCTTAACGACTCTACCTCGGGGAAGCCCGCCTGCTTGAACGTTATTGCCTCAGGAAAAACATCCAGTGGCTTATCGGCAGCAATACCGATCACTTTCAGCTTGCCCGACTTCACATGCGGCAATGAGGTAAGAACGCTCGTTATGCCTGATTCGACATGGCCGCCAATAATATCGACCATCAACGGCGAACCTCCCTTGTATGGAACCGGGATTGCTTTGATCCCAGCCTTCTGCCGTATCAGCTCGACTGTCAATTGAGTTTGACCTTCTGAGTACCCCATGCTGACGTCATCTTTCTTTCCCATTTTAAGAAAACCGTCAAGATCGGGGTACTTGCCTGTCTTGGAAACTACCAAAACCAAAGGCGATACAGCCAGACGAGTAATTGGGGTGAAGTCAGTGTCGGTATTGAATGGAACGCTTTTTGTAAGAATGGGGTTGATCACATGGGAACCCACCACCAGCATAATCTTGTATCCATCGGGACTTGCCCTGGCAATATCCGCAGAACCAATCACGCCATTGGCGCCCGGCTTGTTCTCCACGATGACTGATTGGCCCCATATTTCCGAGAGCTTGCTACCCACTAAGCGGGCAATGATATCGGTACCTCCCCCTGGCGAGTAAGGCACCATCAACGTCACCGCCTTCGATGGCCATTTCGAAGCGTCTTCGGCATGAACAGCCGGAGAACAAACAAGCAATGCCGCCGCAAGCGTAAAACAACCTTTAATCCAATTCATTTTTTCTTGTCTCCTGACAACCAACCCTATGAGGCAATTTGATAATTATTACTTCAGTTCCAAGCTTCTATACTTATCGTCAAAGTCCCACACTTTCTGAAAGCCAATCAATTTGCTGAAAGCCTCAAAGTCGTCGATCTCGTCATACCCAATCGAATCACCGGTATCTTTCAAGTGCGAATAGGCTTTGTGCAAGGCATGGCCCATGGCCAAGAAGCCCAGGCCAGGATGAATGGCAAGGGCAAAGCCCATGTCCTGTAATTCGCGCGCAGTGGGTTGAGGCGTTCGCCCGCCCTCGACAATGTTCGCTACCAAGGGCACATCAAAAGACTTGCCGATAACGGCCAGCTCGTCCATTGACTCGGGAGACTCGACAAAAAGAACATCGGCGCCAGCCGCCAGATACTGCTCGGCACGTTTCAGCGCCTCATCCAGGCCGTGTGTTGTTCTCGCATCGGTGCGGGCAATGATCAGGAAATCTTTCCTGTCGCCTCGCACATCGCTGGCGACCTTGATTTTGTTGACCATATCTTGCACAGGAATCACCTTGCGGCCCTTGGTATGACCGCATTTTTTCGGAAATTCCTGATCTTCCAGCTGAATGCCTGCAGCCCCGGCACGGATATACCCCTCAACGGTGTGAGCCACATTCAATAGGCCGCCATACCCAGTGTCGCCATCACAAATAATAGGGGTCGACGTCGCACCGCAAAAAGCGGCAACCCTATTCACCATATCGGTGTACGTGGCCAGCCCTGCATCTGGCAAGCCAAGGTACGACGCAACCGTGCCATAACCCGTCATATACAGGCAGTCGAAACCAAGCTGGTCAGCCACCTTTAAAGAGATCATGTCAAAAATACCCGGCGCAACAACCAACTTCTTCTGCGCAAACAGGTCTCCCAAGCTTTTTGAGTTTCCGGCCATGCCAATACTTCCTTGTTAAATAAGCACTACGTTAAAAGTGAAAAACAAACGCCTAGACCGCCATATACACCCATGGCCGTCTATCACTATCCTGCTTCTGAAATGCATCAATCTGCGCGTCGGCAGCCAGCGTCTGCGCAACATCGTCTTGTCCAAGCAACAGTGATTGCCGCTGCGTGTCGAGCATGCTGAAAGGGATCTTCCCGGTTGCCGCAGTCGTGACCGTACAAGTTTGCAGATCTACGGTGAGCACCTCGCCCAACTGGGCAACAGCCGCCAACTGCTCGACCTGAGCCCGGCCCAGCCTGATAGGCAGCAAGCCGTTTTGCAAACAGTTATTGAAAAAAATATCGCCAAAGCCAGGCGCAATAACGCAACGTATACCGAACTCCTGTATTGCCCAGACCGCCATTTCCCGGGAACTGCCGCAACCGAAGTTATCGCCGCCAATCAATATTTGCGCCGCCCGATAGGGCTCGATATTCAACACAAAACGCGGGTCGTCGGTCCCATCGGGCAGATAACGCCATGTCTCGAAAAGCCAACGAGAAAACTCGCCCCTTTTAAGCTGCGCAATCCGTTCAATCCGTATGATTTGATCCGTATCTATGTTGTCCCGCATCAAGGTCGCGGCATGGCCCTTGCAGATCGTAAATGGCATCATGGTTTCGGCTCCATCATCTCGGGGGAAGCAATCCTGCCCATCACTGCGCTCGCTGCTGCAATCGCCGGGCTTGCCAGATGCGTCAAGGCACCCGGCCCTTGCCGTCCCACAAAATTTCGATTTGAAGTGGATATACAGCGCTGGCCCGGCGCGACCATATCGCCATTCGCTCCCACACACATCGAGCACCCCGGTTCGCGCCATTCAAAGCCTGCATCGATAAAGACTTGATGCAGGCCTTCGCGTTCGGCCTGCTTCTTAACCTGCGATGAGCCAGGGACCACCCAAGCCGTGACACCGGCAGCAATATGACGCCCCCTCAGCACGGCTGCCGCGGCCTGCAGATCGGAAATCCGACTATTGGTGCACGAGCCAATAAATACGCGATCAATCTTGATTCGATCGACACGTTGACCCGCCTGCAACTGCATGTATTCCAGCGCATTCGACAAGCTCAGGCGCTGCTTGGGATCTGGCTCCAGTGCCGGGTCAGGAACTATCCCATTGATAGCCACCACCTGCTCGGGACTGGTTCCCCATGTCACTTGTGGACTTATCTTGCTGATATCGACATCCACTTCCTTATCAAACACAGCATCGACATCGGACGCCAATTCTTTCCAATGTGCGATGGCTTGCTCCAATGCAATGCCCTTGGGCGAGAACTGTCGACCCTCCAAATAGCGAAACGTTGTTTCATCGGGAGCGATCATGCCGATTTTGGCGCCGAGTTCGATGGAAAGATTGCATAGCGTCAATCGCGCCTCCATGCCGAGCGCACGGATTGCAGGGCCTGCATACTCCACCGCATAGCCCGTAGCGGCAGAAGTTCCCAAGAC
>NZ_JBEBUX010000098.1:0-15947 GCF_040393045.1 Pollutimonas bauzanensis
TCAAGAACGAAATACCGTCCGCACCGGGTACGCGTATTAGCGCGACCTTGGCGTCAAAGCACAGGCTCAACTTCCTATGCGGACATGGTCTCGCCGCGGGCGATTTCCGCGCGCAAGGTATCAATAACGGTTTTGTAGTCAGGCTGGCTGAATATGGCCGAGCCTGCGACAAAAGTATCAGCGCCTGCCGCCCGTATGGCGGCGATATTGTCGGTCTTCACGCCGCCATCGACTTCCAGGGCGATGCGCTGCCCCCCGCCATTGACCCACGCGTCGATCTTGCGACGTGCCTGTGCAAGCTTGGTCAGCGTGGCAGGTATGAATTTTTGCCCGCCAAAGCCGGGATTGACTGACATCAGCAGCACGACATCCAGCTTGTCCATGACGTAGTCCATCCATTCCAGGGACGTGGCGGGGTTGAATACCAGGCCTGCCTGGCAGCCATGTTCCTTGATCAGGGATAATGTCCGGTCGGGGTGGCGCGACGCTTCCGGATGGAAAGTAATAATATTGGCGCCCGCCTTGGCAAATTGCGGGATAATGGCGTCGACAGGTTCAACCATCAGGTGCACGTCTATAGGGGCTTGGGTATGCGGGCGCAAGGCTTCGCAAACCATGGGGCCTATGGTCAGATTTGGCACATAATGGTTGTCCATTACATCGAAATGTATCCAGTCGGCACCGCCGGCAACGACATTTTTTACTTCTTCGCCCAATCGGGCGAAGTCAGCCGCCAGAATGCTGGGGGCAATACGGGTAGGTTGGGTAAATGGCATGGGAGCAACCGTTGTTAGATAAAAACCGAAGCAGCGAATGTGCCATTATTACAGGTTAGTGCTGACTTTCCTTTTAAATACCGCCACGACCATTTAATTTGGAATCTGAACATGAAGCCTTACGACATCTCAGTCACAGTTACTCCACAGTATTTGCCAGAACAATCCGAACCTAAAGAACAGCAGTTCGTGTTTGCCTATACAGTACGTATCACCAATCAGGGTGAGCATGCCGCGCAGGTAATCAGCCGGCACTGGATCATTACCGACGGCCAGCAGCATATCCAGGAAGTTAGTGGCCTGGGCGTCGTCGGGCAGCAGCCCTTGCTGAGTCCGGGCGAAACATTCGAATACACCAGTGGCTGTCCCTTGCCTACTCCGGTAGGTACTATGCGTGGAACCTATCACTGCGTTGGTGAGAACGGTGTTCCATTCGACGTTCCCATCCAGGAATTTGTCCTGGCAATGCCGCGCACTTTGCATTAAATCGTAGCCTGGTCACTTTATGAAAAGAATTCTGCTTTCTTCATCGCTGCTGGCCTTGCTTGCAGCATGCTCCACAGTCCCTCCTTCGTCCTCGCCTGAATCCGCCGCTCCGTCGGGAAATATCGCCGAACAGCCCCTGCGCGTGCCGGCGCTCGATTCGTTGCGCGACACGGCGCCGCGTACGTTGGCCGGCCGGTTCCAGCAGGTAAGCTGGGCGACGTTGCCTGGTTGGCAGAACGATGACCTGAATCACGTATGGAAGGCCTTCATCAACAACTGCAAGGGCTTGATGCGGCCTGTCTCGGGTTCGCTGGCCATGCAGGCGCGCGCCACGCCGCGGGCCTGGCAACCCGTGTGTGCCGCAGCCGCCCAGTCGGGGCTCAGCGCCGAGACCGCTACAGGCCCTGCTGTTCGCCAGTTTTTGCAGGCCCAGTTGCAACCATGGCGATTGCTGGATGCCGGTGGCAAGGCTGCTGAAAACACGGTGACGGGCTATTACGAACCTTTGGTGCGCGCTTCGCGCAAGCGCCAGGGTGATTACCAATGGCCTTTGTATGCCGCGCCTGAAGATCTGCTGACCATTGAGCTGGGGGCGGTCTACCCTGAGCTTGCGGGTAAACGCATTCGTGGAAAGCTGGCAGGAAAGCGGGTCGTGCCTTACGATACCCGCGCTGAAATCGCCAAATCGCCAGAGCGACAGCCGCCGGCTATTGTCTGGGTCAACGACCCCGTCGAAGCTTTCTTCCTGCAAATCCAGGGCTCGGGCAGGGCGCTACTAGACAATGGCGACACGATACGGCTGGCCTACGCCGATCATAATGGGCGTCCGTATGCGTCGATCGGCCAGTGGCTGGCCAAGCAGGGCGAACTCCCGCTGGCCCAGACTTCCATGCAAAATATCAAGGCGTGGGCCAAGCGCAACCCGGCACGCGTGCAGGAAATGCTGAACGCCAATCCGGCCATGGTTTTTTTCAACGAAGAAGCGGTGACCGATCCTGAACTGGGGCCTAAAGGGGCGTACAGCATTCCCCTGATCGGGCAGCGATCCGTGGCAATCGATACCACCTTTGTCCCGCTGGGCACGCCCGTATTCCTGGCAACCAATTATCCTGCCACTAACAAGCCGCTTGAGCGCCTTGTGTTTGCGCAAGATACCGGAGCCGCCATCAAGGGGGCCGCCCGTACCGACTTTTACTGGGGTTTTGGCGACGAGGCCGGGGCCATGGCCGGGCGCATGAAGCAGCGCGGCGCAATGTGGGTCTTGTGGCCTAAACAGGCGGGGGCACCTTCTGCGCGATGAGTAAAGAATCTGTACTGGTATGCGGTACCGGCATCGCAGGCCTGGCGGCAACGCTAGGCTTGACCAAGGCCGGTTTCGATGTGGCATTGATCGGGCCGCGCGCTGAGCCGGCGCCGGTGGCCAATGATATTTACTGCCCCAGGGTGTATGCCATTTCCGCTGCCAGTCAGGCTTTTCTGGCCAAGCTCGGCGTATGGAAGATGATGAATGCGCATCGGCTGACGCCTGTGGAAACCATGGAAGTCTATGGCGACGGCAACGGGAAATTAAGCCTGCAAGCTTGGCAGGCGGCACAGACGACCTTGGCATGGATAGTCGAATCCAGCGAAATGGAACGCGCCTTGCAGCAAGCCGTGCAGGTATTCGGCGTTACGTGGCACGCCGAAAAATTCCAGCGGCTGGAATCACACACGCTTATTACCGATACCGGCCGCGCGCTTCAGGCGGATCTGCTGGTCGGCGCCGATGGCGCCCAGTCACTGGTGCGCTCGGCTGCGGGAATTGAGCATGAGTCCAAGCCTTATGGCGACATGGGCTTGGTGGTCCACCTTAACGCTGAACTGCCGCATCAGAATATAGCCCTGCAATGGTTCACCGGCGATTCGGTTCTGGCATTATTACCGTTGCCCGACACTACAGATGGCCACCAAGTGTCCATGGTGTGGTCCATGCCCGAGTCCGAGGCGAAAGCCTTGATGGCGTTGCCGGAAAGCGACCGCAACCATGCCCTGGAAACCCGCCTGGCCGCGACGACCGGAGGACGGCTGGGCCGTCTCGGTGTCCGTAGCCCATTGTTCGGGTTTCCGTTGTTTCTGGAGCATAGCGGGATGGTAGCCCCTGGCGTGGCGCTGGTCAGCGATGCCGCGCATCGCGTGCACCCTTTGGCGGGGCAGGGGCTTAACCTTGGCCTGGCTGATGTCGCGGAACTATTGCGCGTCCTGGGTGACAAAGAGTCTTATCGAAAGGCCGGCGATTTACGTGTATTGCATCGTTATCGGCGTGCGCGCGCTGAGCCCATCATGGCAATGCGCGTGGCCACTGATGGCTTGCACCGCTTGTTCGCGGCGCAGGCCACGCCCATAGTCTGGGCGCGCAACCTGGGCATGCAATGTGTCGATCACCTGCCTTTCATCAAGCGTTTCCTTATTGGCGGCGCGGCAGGGCAATAATAGTTGTTAAGGTAGCGGATGGCGCCTGTGGCGTTTAATTCGCTGCTTATTTTTATCTCACGGAGTTGTTATGCGTTTACGTTTCATGGGCAAGCTGGCACTTGTTTTTTCTGCTTGTCTGCCTTTCGTTGCCGGTACGGCTTATGCAGAAGGGGCGGTGCTTTCGACCAAAAGTGGCAATGCAGCGTCGTCTGCCGTCGTGCTGTCTACTGAAAGCGTACGTAAGAATTTTGCCGAGCGGTTTCCGGGTGTTGATATCACCGACGTAAAACCCACTCCGTTTCCTGGTTTGTTCGAAGTGCAGATCGGCATGGACCTGCTGTATACCGATGCCAAGGTGGATTACATTTTGCAAGGCGCTTTGGTCGACGCCAAGAACCGCAAGGACTTGACGGCGGAACGCCTGGAAAAGTTGGCGCAGGTGTCCTTTTCCGATCTGCCGCTGGAGCTTGCCGTTAAGCAGGTAAAGGGCAACGGCGCGCGAAAAATGGCTATTTTCGAGGATCCGAATTGTGGTTATTGCAAGCGTTTGCATGAAACCATGAAAGACATCGACAACACCACGATCTATTCTTTCTTGTTCCCTATTTTGTCGCCGGATTCGGAAGTGAAGGCGCGCAACGTTTGGTGTGCGAAGGATCAGGCGGCAACATGGCGTGCCTGGATGCTCGACGGTACGACTCCGCCGCAAGCCACTTGCGAAACGCCGGTCGAGACTGTCTTGGCCTTGGGTAAGAAGCTAAGGGTGCAAGGAACACCGGCCATTATCTTTGCCGACGGCAGCCGCGTAAACGGCGCGCTACCGCTGGATGCATTGCAAAAGAAGCTCGATTCCCTGAATTGAGAATCAGGTCTGGCGGGCCAGTAGTGCAACGAACTCTTGCGCGGGTATCGATTTGCTGAAGTAGTAGCCTTGATAGTTATCACAGCCCAGTTTCCTCAAGGCTTCAAGCTGTTCTTCGGTTTCAACGCCTTCGGCGGTTACGGCCAGGCGCAATGATTTGGCCATGGCGATCACGGCCGTCACAATGGCGGCATCGTCGGCTTCCGAGGTCAGCCCCTTGACGAATGACTGGTCAATTTTCAATACGCTGACCGGTAGTTGCTTCAGGTAGGCCAGACTGGAATAGCCGGTTCCAAAGTCGTCGATCGCCAACAATACACCCATGTCGTCGATGTCGTTAAGCAGGCGGATTGCACTGGCGGCATTGTCCATGATTGCGCCTTCTGTGACTTCCAGTTCCAGGTATTCGGGGCGCAAGCCGGTATCGGCCAATGTTTGTTGTATGCGTTCGCGTAGATCGGACTGCCTGAATTGGCGCGGCGATAAGTTGACTGCCATGATCAGGGGCGCAAATCCTTGTTGCTGCCATTGCATCGCTTGTTCGCATGCGGCACGCAGCACCCATTCTCCGATCGGGATGATCAGGCCGCTTTCTTCGGCCAGCGGGATAAATTGCGCTGGGGAAATCAGGCCGCGTCCGGCGCAGTTCCAGCGGATCAGTGCCTCGGCGCCTATGATCTTTCCTGTCAGCACCGATACCTTGGGTTGGTAGTGCAGGATCAGTTCGTTCTTGTCGATGGCCTGACGCAGCAGATTGCGCATTTCCACTTTTTCGGTGGTATGCGCCTCTAGATTGTGCGAGTAGTAAACGTAGGTATTGCGTCCTTCGGATTTCGCGTGATACATCGCGATGTCGGCAATCCGGAGCAAGGTTTCACAGTCGTTGCTATCGGTGGGGTATAGGCTTATGCCTATGCTGACTGTCAGGAATATTTCCCGATCCGACAATTTTATGGCTGTCTGGAAGCATTGTTTGATCAGGCTGGCCGCGGCGGCGGCCTCTTCCTGAGATGAAATGCTTTCCAGAATAAGCACGAACTCATCGCCGCCCACGCGGGCAATGGTTTCAATGTCCGGCACGGTTGCCTTCAGCAAGGCGGTTACGGTCTGCAGGACTTTATCCCCGGTGAAGTGGCCCAGCGTGTCATTGATTTCCTTGAAACCGTCAATGTCGACGTAGAGCAACGCCAGCAATTCCTTCATGTGCTTTGCCCGCAGCGTCGCTTGCATAAGCCTGTCTATCAGCAAGCCGCGATTTGGCAAACCCGTCAGCGCGTCATGGGTCGCCAGGTATACAAGCTGTTCATTGATCTTTTTTTGCTCAGTAATGTCGTCCGAAATGCCGAGTAGATACTTTGGCTTGTCATCTGCGCCCAGCAGCGGCAATTTTTTTGTGTGCAGCATCCTGATGTCGCCGAACGCGGTGGACATAGCCTCATCTGCAATGGCAAGCCTTCCTCGCCCACTAAGCGCCGCGCGATCCCTGGCAGCAAAGACATCGGCTTGCTCTCGTGGGAAAAGATCATAGTCGGTCTTGCCTATGACTTCTGCCTCGCGAAAACCGGTCAGCAATTCCCCGGCGGGATTCATGCTTACGAAACGCAAATCCTGGGCATCTTTTACAAACACCATGCTCGGTATATTGTTGACGACTAAACCAAGGAACTCTTGGCTGCGTCGCAGTTCGTTGGTGGCGCGTAGTGCCGAAAGCCCAAAGGAAACGTCGTTGGCGGTTTCGGTGAGAAGCCGGATTTCTTCGGGACCGAACGCTTGCGGATCGGCCGAGAAAATTCCCAGGCCGCCGATAATGGTGTTGTCGACCTGCAGAGGCAGTCCAATGGCAGAGGCATATCCTTTAGAGGCGGCTTGCAGGCGCCATCCGGTAGCAGTGCTTGCTGTCGATAAGCCTTGGAAAACCTGCGATGTTCCTGTGCGGATTGCGTTGGTTACGGGGCCGGGATCGGGATGATGTTCATTCCAGTTGGTAAAAGAAAAACTGTTCAGGATGTCCTGGTCGGCGCCAGAGTGCGCTTGCGGCTGCAAAGGCATCGCGAGCTCAGTCGGCGCGTACCCCACCCATGAAAGTTCGTATCCGCCGACTCTGCGGATTAGGGCGCAGATATCATCCAGCAGCTTTTTTTCGTTATCGGCGCGCAGGACTGCGCTGTTTGTGGCGCTGCGTACCGCTTGTACACGCCCGATCCGCAGCAAGGCATCATGCTGGCGCTGCAACTGCTGTGCCATATTGTCGAACTGGCGCGCCAAAGCACCCACTTCGCCGCCGCTGTTACCTAGCCCTGTACGGGCGCTCAAGACGCCGCGACCCAATTGCGTTGCAGTACGGTTCAGGATGCCGATTGGCCTCAGTACCAGCCAGTTGCTCAGTGCCCATGCCGCAGCAAGCGCCAATAGCGACCCGATGGCAACGACCAGGAAATTGCGGTTGCTGTTGGATTGGATTGACTCCAATGGCCCCGCAAGTGGCAGGCCCACCCGAAGATGTAGCGTACCGGTGCTAGCGCTATAGAGCGGCAGGTAGGCAGTCATGTACGGGGTGGTGTCCCGCCAGGTCTCGCTTTGGGTCAAGGCGCCTGTGTTGAGCTTTTCGTGCACCGTCTGCCAATCCGGAATTTTTTGGCCGACATGTTCGTATGACGGCGCAGCGGCAATGATGGTTCCTGTGGTATCTATGACGGCTGCTGCAACGCCTTGAAATTCCGGTGAGCTTGCCAATGCGCGGCTTAGGGCGCTTCCCAGTGACGAAGTTTTGACCGATAGGGATAGGACGTGAGTAATGGTTTGTTGTTCGTCCATAATAGGGCGGGCAAAAACGATTACCGGCTGGGTGTTCAGCTTGTTGATCTGCAAATTGCCGATGGACGTGGCTTTGCTTGCGATGACGTTCTGGAATTGTGGGCTGTCCGAGAAATTGGCGGGCTTGATTTGCGGCAAGCCAGAGCAGACGACCTCGCCATCAGGGCGAAGGACAAGGATGTTCTCTATCGAAGATACGCTTTTTAGCGTTGAGGCAAGAAACGCATCGCACGCAGGTCCGGTCTGGCGCAGTTCAGGCACGGTCGCCAGATGGGCAAGAAACTGATCGGGCTCAGACAGTGTCTCTTTGGAAAAGGTGGCAATTTGGTAAGCAATGAATTCGGCATCGCGCGCCAGGTTTCTATGGGCGTTCTGGTTGTTCTGGATATTCTGAAAAACCAGCATGCCTACGGCTGGCAGCAAGGCCGCCAGGATAAGCAGAAGCAAACGCGTTCGAAGACTGATCAACGATAAATATAGGCGCATAGCAGTTTTTTTGATTTGTCCGGATTAATGGCCTGGCTTTATCTTTGTTGCGTTGTAGATATTAACTGGTTTGGCGGTTTTCATTAGCAGAATAACGATAGGATATAGTTGGTTTTTCTCGACATCACATTCAATCCGCCGTGTCTCTTATGCCCTCTATCTACGCTGACTCTTTTTCTTCGCCCGGCAATACGGTGGCAACCGAACTGGTCGCCGTGCTGGTGGCGGTGACTCAAGGCCAGCCGCGCGTTTTGACCCGTGATGGCACGCATGCCTTGCCCGCAGGGCCGTTTGAGTCGTCGCATCGCTCGTTGCAGGCCGGCTTGCGCACCTGGGTCGAAGCCCAAACCCATCATCCTCTGGGCTATGTCGAACAACTCTATACGTTCGCAGATGGCGATCGGGCTAACCAGCAAGGGCAACGCATTATTTCTGTCAGTTATCTGGGGCTGACCCGGGAATTGAGTAATCCCGATATCGACGAGGTGGGGTGGCAGGACTGGTATCGTTACTTCCCCTGGGAAGACTGGCGTGACGGGCGTCCCGACATGATCGCGCAGCAGATTTTGCCGGCCTTGTCGCATTGGTGCAACGATGCACCAGCAGCCGAGATGCGCCAACGCCGTCAACGGGTCGCCTATACCTTTGGAACGGATGCCGCCGTCTGGAGTGAAGACATGGTGTTGCAGCGTTATGAGCTGCTATTCGAGGCTGGCCTCGTTCCAGAAGCGATTCGCCGATCCGAAGGGCCGTTGGCCGTGCCAATGCCAGGGGATTCGATGGTGCATGATCATCGTCGCATTCTGGCGACGGCAGTAGCGCGTTTACGCGCGAAAATACGCTATCGCCCAATGGTATTTGAATTGATGCCGCCTGAGTTTACGTTATTGCAATTGCAGCAAGCGTTCGAAGGGGTGGCAGGGCGTCGGCTGCATAAGCAGAATTTTCGCCGCTTTATCGAGCAACAGGCCTTGGTAGAAGACACCGGCCAAATGGCCCATGGAACGGCCGGCCGGCCCGCCAAGTTGTTTCAGTTCCGTAGCGACGTACTGCGCGAACGGGCCATTTTCGGCAGCAAGCTGCCATTGGCGAAATAAAAAGGGGCTTGACACTCTCTTATGCTCAAAGTTAGTATAAATACACGTTCCTGCTGGGCCTGTTTGGTCCTGTATTTTTTTATCCTTAAATACTCAAAATGAGCATAATAAAAACGATTTCAAGTGATGTTGACAGCATGAGGGCGGCGATCGTCCCACTTCCCAAGGTGATCTTGGAGCCACTGGTGCGCCATGCCCTGCGTGAAGACTTGGGGCGCGCGGGTGACCTTACGTCCGACGCCATCGTGCCCAGGGATGTTCAGGCGCGGCTGCGCCTGATGGCGCGTGAAACGGGTGTGCTGGCCGGATTGGACTTGGCTCGGCTTGCTTTTCAGTTGATGGATGCGGGCATCCAGATGAAGGCAAGGCTGGAAGATGGCGCCCGCTTGATGCCGGGCGACGAAATCGCCGTTCTGACGGGCTCGGCGCACGCCATCTTGGGGGCTGAGCGTACTGCGTTGAATTTTCTTGGTCAGTTAAGCGGGGTGGCAACCGCAACAGCCTCTATTGCCGATGCGATACGGGGTTATGGCACTCGCGTCAGTTGTACACGTAAAACACTGCCGGGACTGCGTGCCGTTCAAAAATATGCTGTGCGGGTTGGCGGTGGCAGCAATCATCGCTTTGGTCTGGACGATGCCGTACTCATCAAAGACAATCATATCGCCGTGGCTGGAAGCGTTCGGGAAGCCATATTGCGGGCCCGTGCAGGTGTCGGGCACATGGTGAAGATCCAGCTGGAAGTCGACACGCTAGAGCAATTGGCGCAAGGGCTGGAACTGGGCATAGACGCGGTCTTGCTGGACAATATGTCGCTTGATACGCTCAAAGAGGCGGTGCGCCTGGTGGACGGCAGGGCGGTGACGGAGGCCTCGGGGCGTGTAACGCCCGCCACTGCGGTGGCCGTGGCGCAAACCGGCGTGAACCTGATTGCGGTAGGTTGGCTGACGCACAGTGCCTCGGTCCTCGATGTCGGCCTGGATGCCTGCAATGCCTAAGTCGTCTAGCGCGTTTTTCTTTGCTTGCGCCACTGCGCTGAGCGCTATCTGTGCGATTGCGGTTGCGGTCGTCATGCCGGATTCTGATCAGCCCGGGCTCGATAGCGCCGCGGCTGATTACCCGATTCATCCGATCTCGCTGGTGGTTACGTTCCCGCCGGGCGGCGGGACTGATTTGCTGGCGCGTCGCCTGGCTGCAAGCCTGGAAGAGGATCTGGGCCAACCTGTCGTAGTGCTGAACCGCGCTGGCGCCAGCGGCAATATCGGGGCGCAGTCAGTAGCGCGTGCAAAGCCCGATGGCTATACCTTGCTTGTCGTTAATAGCAGCTATGCGATTAACCCGGGGGTGTATGGCAACTTGGGTTTTTCACCGCAAACAGACCTGACAGGCGTAATCAATGTGGCTTTCGTGCCGTCAGTCCTGGTGACCGCGGCAAGCTCGCCCTGGCACAGTTTGGATCAGGCGTTGAAAGGGGGAAGGGGAACACCCGGAGTCCCGGCCCCGGCCTATGCGTCTTGCGGTAACGGCACGCCGCAGCATCTGGCCGGCGAAATGCTTGTTCGGCGCGCCGAGGCCGCCTGGCTGCATGTGCCTTATCGTGGTTGCGGCCCGGCGTTGACTGATCTGGTAGCGGGCAATATCGGATTGGGCTTTGTTACTGCCTCAAGCGCCTTGCCCTTTCTTAGAGCTGGAACACTGCGTGCGCTGGCTGTGACATCGCCGCAACGTTCACCCCTGTTGCCGGAGGTGCCAACAGTGGCCGAGCAAGGCCTTGCAGGTTACGAACTGGACCAGTGGCACGGATTGTTGGCGCCGACGGGAACGCCGCCAGCTGTCATTGAGCGGCTTAACATGGCCATAGCGACGATTATGCGACGTCCCGACATGGCGCGCAGCCTGCTTGATCTGGGCTACAAAACAACGACAAGCAGCGCTTCTGATTTCCAGAAGCTGATCCAGCAAGATATTGCCAGGTTCAGCCGCCTGACGCGAGAGATGGGACTTAAGGTGGACTAACGACAAGGTTTTATTTCATTTGTCGTTCCGCCGCTTTCGAGTTATTCTTTGCAACTGCTGTCATTACACAGAGTGGGAGAGTGTCGGTTTTTCCGGCCACCGAAGGCGCAATTCGCCCAGAATCGCTCAGGTACCCTGTACCGCTCTTGTATTGCCTGGTTCTTCGTAAGCACGCAAGGCAGCACTCTGGAGAGACTCGCGCCGCCCCATGGGCGACGCCGCGGGCGCCGAAGGTGAACACCCGCAATCCGGGCTAACTCTCAGGCAAAAGGACAGAAGGGCGGTGCCGGCCAACATACTGATGGCTTACGTCGTTCATTTTCTGTTTCCTGGAGCCTCCATGTCATCCGCCTTAAAGCACACCCCTCTGCACGCAGTCCACATCGAATCTGGCGCCAAAATGGTCGATTTTGGCGGATGGGACATGCCCGTCGCCTATGGTTCACAATTGGAAGAGCACCATGCTGTGCGCCAGGATGCAGGCATGTTCGACGTATCGCACATGTTGAATGTCGACGTAAACGGAACCGATGCAGAAGCCTTTCTGCAGCACTTGCTGGCTAACGATGTTCGCAAACTTTCCGTGCCAGGCAAGGCGTTGTACTCGTGCATGCTCAATCCGCAAGGCGGCGTCATCGACGATCTTATCGTCTACTTTTTCAGCGCCGATCAATGGCGTGTTGTCGTGAACGCGGGCACCGCCGATAAAGATGTCGCCTGGATGCAAGAGCAGGCGACATCGGGAAGCTTCGACGTTACTGTCACGCCGCGCCGCGACTTGGCCATGGTGGCGGTGCAGGGTCCTAACGCCCGTGCCAAAGTATGGACAGCCCGCCCTGACTGGGAACAAGATACTCACGCTATTGCTCCCTTTACGGGCGCTTTCGTTGCTGACGATATTCTGGTCGCTCGTACTGGTTATACCGGCGAAGACGGCTTCGAAGTCGTGCTGCCGGCTGATCAGGTTGTGGCCTTCTGGCGCGACCTTGAACAGAACGGCGTACGGCCATGCGGGCTTGGCGCCCGAGATACCTTGCGTCTTGAAGCCGGCATGAACCTGTATGGCCAGGAAATGGACGAGCAGGTGAATCCCTTGGTTTCCGCACTGGCGTGGACTGTATCGCTTAAAGATCCCGAACGTCGCTTTATCGGTCGCGATGCCCTGGAAGCGGTCGTAGTCGACCGCATGCTGGTCGGCGTAAAGCTGCTGGAGCGCGGCGTCATGCGCGGCCACATGAAAGTGCGCACCCAGCAAGGCGAAGGCGAATTGACCAGCGGTTCCATGTCGCCCACGATGGGCGTTTCCATAGGCATGGCGCGTGTGCCGCTGGGCGCGCAGCCCGGCGATCAGATCCAGGTTGAAATCCGCGGCAAATGGGCGCCCGCCGAAGTGGTGAAAATGCCATTTGTACGTAATGGCAAAATTGTTGCCTAATACAGCTTCTAAATAACGAATATTCTTTTATACGGGGTTAATCATGAGTCTTCCAACCGATCGCAAATATACGTCTTCACACGAGTGGGTAAAGGTCGAGGGCGATGTTCTTGCCGTAGGCATTACCGATAGCGCCCAAGATCAATTAGGCGACCTGGTTTTTGTTGGCGACGTGAATCCGGGCGCTGTGCTGACAAAGGGCGAGACCGCCGGCGTAGTGGAGTCGGTGAAGGCCGCCTCCGATATCTACGCGCCTGTGGATGGCGAAATTGTGGCGTTCAACGAGGCGCTCAACGATCAGCCCAACCTGATCAACGATGCCGCCTTCGATACCTGGATCTACAAGATCAAACCCAACAATATCGCTGATATCGACGGCTTGCTGGATGCTGATGGCTACAACGCCATCATCAATGCCGGCTGATTCCATTTAAATCATTTGCTGCAAACTTGCTCTGTTTAGGTTGATTATGTTGCGTGAACTAGACCCCCATTCCGATTTTATTCCTCGCCATATCGGGCCGGCTCCGGCCGATCAGGCAAAAATGTTGTCGGTTATTGGGGTAGCCGACCTGCATTCCCTTGTTCAGGAAGTGGTGCCTCCCAGCATCCTGAAGCGCGGCGCATTGAATTTGCCCGCTTCGCGCAGCGAAGCCGATGCACTGGCCGAACTCAAGGAGATTGCGGGCCGTAATCAGGTATTCCGCAACTATATCGGCCAAGGCTATTACGGCACTCTGGTGCCTAATGTCATTTTGCGCAACATTCTCGAAAATCCGGCCTGGTATACGGCTTATACGCCTTATCAGCCGGAAATCTCGCAGGGCCGCCTTGAAGCCCTGCTGAATTACCAAACCATGGTGGCAGACCTTACCGGTCTTGATATTGCCAACGCATCCTTGCTGGATGAAGGCACGGCCGCAGCCGAAGCCATGACGCTGGCGCGGCGTGGTTCGCGTTCAAAAAGCACGGTATTCTTCGCGTCCGTCCATTGCCATCCGCAAACCATAGAAATCCTGCGTACACGCGCCAGCGGCCTGGGCATCGATGTCGTCGTGGGCGACGAAGCGCAAGGCCTACCAGATTGCTTTGGTGTTTTGCTTCAGTATCCGCACAGCCTGGGTGGTGTGGCCGACTATCGCGCCATTGCCGAAGCAGCCCACGCCCAGGGGGCCGTCGTGGCTGCCGCCACAGACTTGCTGGCGCTGGCGTTGCTGACGCCGCCTGGTGAATGGGGCGCCGATATCGCTATCGGATCGGCTCAGCGCTTTGGCGTGCCATTGGGTTTTGGCGGCCCGCACGCCGGTTTCATGGCCTGCAAAGATGCGTTCAAACGCAATATGCCTGGCCGCCTGGTCGGTGTCTCGAAAGACAGCCAAGGTGCGCCTGCGCTACGCCTGGCTTTGCAAACCCGTGAACAACACATACGCCGCGAAAAAGCCACTTCCAATATTTGCACAGCGCAGGTATTGCTGGCTGTGATGGCTGGCATGTACGCGGTGTGGCACGGCCCCGTCGGCCTTAAGCGCATCGCTGAACGCGTGGCCTACCTGACAGCCTTCTTGGGCCAGTCCTTGAACGAACTGGGTGTTACGGTCGTAAACCAACAATTTTTCGACACGCTGTTGCTGGATACCGGCGACCAAACACCAGCCATTGTCAAGGCAGCACAGGCAGCATCCATCAACTTGCGCCAGGTTGGCAGCACGCAGTTGGCGGTGTCGCTGGACGAAACCGTTACCGTAGCTGACCTGAACGCCTTGTTGCAGGTGTTTGCGCAGGCGCTGGGTAAATCGTGGGACGCTGCCGCACAGCGCGCGTTGCCGGCCGCCCATGGTATTCCTGCTGCCTTGTTGCGCGAATCCGCAATTCTGGCGCACCCCATTTTCACGCGCATCCAGTCTGAAACGGACATGCTGCGCTACCTACGTGGCCTGGCCGACAAGGACCTTGCCCTGGATCGCACCATGATCCCGCTCGGTTCATGCACCATGAAGCTGAACGCCACGGCCGAAATGATTCCCATCACCTGGCCCGAATTCGGCAACATGCATCCCTATGCACCGGTATCTCAAAGCCAGGGTTACAAAGAGCTGATTGATCGCTTGTCGGCCGCGCTGTGCGAGATCACCGGCTACGACTCGATCAGCTTGCAGCCCAACTCGGGTGCTCAAGGCGAATATGCCGGTTTGCTGGCCATACGCGCTTATCACCAGGCCAACGGCCAGCATCAGCGCAACGTCTGCCTGATTCCCGCTTCGGCCCATGGTACCAACCCGGCTTCGGCCCAGTTGGCCGGCATGGACGTCGTGGTCGTGGCGTCAGATGAAAACGGCAACGTCGACGTGGCTGACCTGAAAGCCAAGATAGCCAAGGTGGGCGACCACTTGGCCGCCCTCATGATTACCTATCCGTCCACGCATGGTGTGTTCGAAGTGGCCGTTACCGAAATCTGCGCGCTGGTGCACGATGCCGGTGGCCAGGTGTATTTGGATGGCGCCAACATGAATGCCATGGTCGGTCTGGCGCAGCCGGGTAAGTTCGGATCGGATGTCTCCCACCTTAACCTGCACAAAACTTTCTGCATTCCACATGGCGGTGGCGGCCCGGGCGTAGGCCCCGTGGCAGTGCGTTCGCATTTGGCGCCATACTTGCCAGGCATCTTGAATGAGGCGGGCGAGCTTTCCGCTGATACCGCAGTCGGCCCAGTGTCGGCGGCGCCATTTGGTTCGGCCAGTATCCTGCCTATTCCTTATCTGTACATCACGATGATGGGATCAGAGGGTTTGCTGGCGGCGACTGAGGTGGCCATCTTGAATGCCAACTATATTGCGGCCCGTCTGCAAGCGCATTACCCTATTTTGTATGCGGGACACAATGGCCGCGTTGCGCACGAATGCATTCTGGATATTCGTCCTATCAAGGATGCTTGCGGGATTTCCGCCGAAGATATCGCCAAGCGCCTGGTCGACTATGGTTTCCATGCACCGACCATGAGCTTCCCGGTTGCGGGAACGCTGATGGTGGAACCCACCGAATCCGAAGGCTTGGCCGAGCTCGATCGCTTCATCGATGCGATGATTGCTATTCGTGCAGAGATCACTGCCATTGAAAGCGGTGCCAAAGACGCTCAGGACAACGTGCTGAAGAATGCGCCGCACACGGCCCAGATGCTGATGGTTACCGAGTGGCATCACGATTACACGCGCGAAGAAGCGTCGTATCCGGTCGCTAGCCTGCGCGCCAATAAGTACTGGCCGCCGGTTGCACGGGTTGATAATGCCTATGGTGACCGCAATCTGGTGTGCTCGTGCCCGCCGATGGAAGATTATGTTGACGATGTGGCTGCGGAGTCGTCGGCGGCATAATTTGAGTCCGTGTGTTCAGTAAGGAAGCGCCCGTGTTTTTGCGGGCGTTTTTTCGTTCTTGATGGTGGACATGTGGCGTGTGTGTGATTTTTTGTTCTTGATGTTCGGTGTTTGACGTTTGCGTGAACTTTCGTTCTTGAGAAAGGCGGGTGTGTC
>NZ_JBEBUX010000099.1:0-15873 GCF_040393045.1 Pollutimonas bauzanensis
GAAAATACGCTAGCTTTCGCAGCACCTTCACCATTAAATCTTGCCGGCGAATTTATACCGGTTTCCCGGATGCCACATCGTCGCATGCGATGTGAAAGCTTGACTCGAAAACGTGGTGCGATCCATCACCAGGCAGGGCTGCGATAGTGGAATATCCAGCGGTTCGGCGATGTCTTTTGTTGGCAGCCTGACCTCTATCGTGTACAAGCCCGTTGGCAATGGCGCCACGCGCATCAGGTATTCATTTGGCGTCATGCGCTGCCAGTCCTGATCCAGATAATCGGGCGCCACGATCGCGTCGACCAGCCGGTCTTCAATCTGGATGGGGACGTCGTTTTCGTAATGCACGATCACCGAATGGAATAGCGTCGACTTGGGGGCGATCTGGAAACGCCTGGCCTGAGCCTCGGAAGCCGATAACGTGTTCAGGCTGATAACCCGGCTTGAATGCCGGTGGCCGCGCTCGCGTATGTCTTGCGCAATACTGCGGATTTCGATCAGTGTCGACTGAAATTTCGGCTGTGCCACATAGGTGCCCGACCCTTTGTAGCGAACCAGCAACTGGTCGTTCGTCAGTTCGCGCAACGCCCGGTTTACGGTCATGCGCGATACCTTGAAGGTGTCGCATAGCGACAGCTCGGTAGGAATCAAGTCGCCTTCTTGCCAGGCGCCGCTCTGTATCTGCTCCAGCACATAATTTTTGATTTGTTGATAGGCGGGCAGGGGTTCAGACGCTTCAGATGCCAACGTCAGGACGGTATCGGGCATGTATGACTCCGAGGGGCTGTTTTGTCATTTTTGGAAGTAAGACTATATGTATAGACAAATATAAAATTTGCCTATACATTATGTTGAGCTTACAAGAAATCAACAGGAGAGTGTTATGGCCAACGATACCGCAGCACAACATGACGACCCGCGCTACGACGAGCGCCGTGAAATTCATGCTCCCACCGGTACGACTTTGCACTGCAAGAATTGGGTAGCCGAGGCCGCCTACCGCATGATCCAGAACAATCTGGACCCTGCCGTTGCAGAAAACCCCAAGCACCTGGTGGTATATGGCGGTATCGGTCGTGCTGCCCGTAATTGGGAATGCTATGACACGATACTCAAATCCCTGGAAAACCTCGAAGAAGACGAAACCTTGTTGGTGCAGTCGGGCAAGCCGGTTGGGGTATTCAAGACCAATACCGATGCGCCGCGCGTCCTGATCGCCAATTCCAATCTGGTTCCCAAGTGGGCAACGTGGGAAAAATTCCACGAACTGGATCGTGCCGGCTTGTTCATGTATGGCCAAATGACAGCCGGCAGCTGGATTTACATTGGCAGCCAGGGCATTGTGCAGGGCACGTACGAAACCTTTGCCGAAGCGGGGCGCCAGCATTTCGGCGGCAGTCTCGCAGGGCGCTGGATACTGACCGCCGGGTTGGGCGGCATGGGTGGTGCGCAGCCGTTGGCGGCAAGCTTTGCCGGCGCTGCCTCGCTAACCATAGAGTGTCAGCAATCCAGCATCGATTTCCGCATCAAAACCCGCTATCTGGATAAACAGGCTCGCGACTTGGACCATGCCCTGGAACTGATCGCGCACCATACTGAACGCAAAGAGCCCGTATCCATCGGTTTGCTGGGCAATGCGGCCGACATCCTTCCCGTATTGGTCAAGCGTGCCCATCAGGGGGGAATTCGTCCCGATCTGGTTACCGACCAGACGTCGGCACACGACTTGGTCAATGGCTACCTGCCTTCGGGCTGGACAGTAGAACAATGGAAGGCCGCGCAGCATGATGAGAGCCGGCACGCGTCGCTACAAGCCGACGCGGCAAAGTCGTGCGCGGTTCATGTGCAAGCCATGCTGGACTTCCAAAGCATGGGCATCCCCGTCGTCGATTACGGCAACAATATCCGCCAGGTCGCTTACGATGAAGGGGTCAAGAATGCCTTCGACTTCCCCGGTTTCGTACCCGCCTATATCCGTCCTTTGTTCTGCGAAGGCAAAGGGCCATTTCGTTGGGTCGCCTTATCGGGCGACCCCGAAGACATCTACAAGACCGACCGCAAAATCAAGGAATTGTTTCCCGAAAACCAGCACGTGCATCGCTGGCTCGATATGGCCAGGGACAGAATCGCGTTCCAGGGCCTGCCTGCCCGCATCTGTTGGCTGGGGCTGGGGGAGCGGCACCGGGCAGGCCTGGCATTCAATGACATGGTCAAGAGCGGTGAGCTTAAAGCCCCTATTGTGATCGGCCGCGACCACCTGGATACCGGTTCGGTCGCCAGCCCCAATCGCGAAACAGAAGCCATGCGCGACGGTACCGATGCAGTATCGGACTGGCCCTTGTTGAACGCCTTGCTGAATACGGCAGGCGGCGCAAGTTGGGTGTCGTTGCATCATGGCGGCGGTGTGGGCATGGGCTATAGTCAGCATGCCGGTATGGTGATCGTTGCCGACGGCAGTGATGCCGCAGCCAAACGCCTGGAGCGCGTTTTGATCAATGATTGCGCCAGTGGTGTCATGCGCCACGCCGATGCAGGCTATGAATTGGCGATCAAAGCCGCGAAAGAGTTCGGCTTGAAATTGCCGATGATCAAGTAATCCTATATCCAGAGCATTTAATGACTTCTACCCTTTTAATACAGCCCGGCGAACTTAGCCTGGATGACATTCGCCAAATCTGGCGCGGCGATCTGAAACTGGCATTGCCTGATAGTGCGATAGCCGCCATGGACGCCTCGTCGGCGATCGTCAGGAAAATTATCGACAAGGCGGATGCGGCCTATGGCATTAATACGGGCTTCGGCAAACTGGCGCATACCCGCATTCCCGACGAAGACCTGGAGCAACTGCAGAAAAACCTGATCTTGTCGCATTCCGTTGGCGTGGGCGAACCCTTGGCAGCCGATATTGTGCGTCTTGTATTGGCGTTGAAAGTGGCCAGCCTGGCCCGCGGATTTTCCGGCATCCGGTCTGATGTGGTGACGACATTGATGGACATCTTCAATGCCGGAATAACGCCGCATATCCCGGCCAAAGGGTCAGTGGGCGCTTCCGGCGACCTTGCGCCTTTGTCGCATATGACCTTGACGCTGATCGGTGAAGGTCAGGCCTTCCTGAATGGCGAACTCATGCATTCGCGCGATGCGCTGAACCGTGTCGGCATCAAGCCGGTCGTGTTGGCCGCCAAAGAAGGCCTGGCGCTGATTAATGGTACGCAAGTATCGACCGCCTTGTCCCTGAACGGGCTGTTTTTGGGAGAAATTCTGTACAAGAATGCTGTGTTGGCTGGCGCCCTGAGCGTGGATGCCGCCAAAGGCAGCGACGCGCCGTTCGATCCGCGTGTACACGCGATCCGGGGGCAGGCGGGTCAGATCCATGCCGCACAATCCTACCGGCAGTTGCTGGCCGGCAGCGAAATCCGTAAATCGCACGAAGTCAACGATAACAAGGTGCAAGACCCTTACAGCCTGCGTTGCCAGCCCCAAGTGATGGGGGCAGTGCACGACTTATTGCGCCAGGTAACCCAGACGTTGCTGATAGAAAGCAATGCCGTAACGGACAATCCCCTGGTCTTCGCTGGCAAGGATGGCGAGCCTGACAGGGTTATTTCCGGCGGCAACTTTCATGCCGAGCCGGTGGCCTTCGCGTCCGACATTCTGGCGTTGGCGATTGCGGAAATCGGCGCGCTGGCCGAGCGTCGCGTCGCCTTGTTGATCGATGCCAGCATTTCAGGCTTGCCGCCGTTTCTGGTGCCCTCGGCCGGGCTGAATTCCGGTTTCATGATTGCCCACGTGACAGCGGCGGCGCTGGCTTCGGAAAACAAATCGCTGGCGCATCCAGCCAGTGTCGACAGCCTGCCCACGTCGGCCAACCAGGAAGACCATGTCAGCATGGCCACGTTTGCGGGCCGTCGCTTGGTGGAAATGGTCCAGAATACGGCCACGATCATCGGCATTGAACTGCTTTGCGCCGCGCAAGGCATCGACTTCCATGCCCCCTTGATGACGTCGGCGCCGCTGCAAGTGCTGCACGAGCGGATTCGTAGTGCCGTGCCGTTCTATAAGGAAGATCGCTTCCTGGCGCCGGACATCGATGCGATGACTCGACTCGTGCTTGACGAGACCCTGACCGCCGATTGCGCCAGCCTGTTGTAAGGTCAGGGTTAGGCGCGATAGGCTGTTGCGCCGTGCCGCACCACTAATTGGCAGCGCGGTAAACCGCTAAAGTAGGCGAGTTCGGCTAGCGATTCGATATTCCAGGCGACGAAGTCGGCCTTGTCTCCCACAGTAAGACGCCCGGTTACGTCGGGATGCCCCAGCGCCCGGGCTGCATTCGTGGTGACGCCGGCCAGAACTTCGGCAACCGACATTCTGAACAGCGTGCAAGCCATGTTCAGCATCAGCAGCAAGGATGTCGTGGGCGAGGTGCCCGGGTTGCTGTCGGTCGAGATGGCAATAGGCACGCCATGCTTGCGTAGCAAGTTCAACGGCGGCAGTTGGGTTTCCCGAATAAAGTAATAGGCGCCGGGCAGCAATACCGCAACGGTTCCCGCCTGGCGCATGGCGATAACGCCCGCTTCGTCCAGGAACTCCAGATGGTCGGCGGATAGCGCTGCGTAGCGTGCCGACAGTGCGGCGCCGCCAAGCAGGGAAAGTTGCTCGGCGTGCATTTTGACGGGCAAGCCGAAACGCTGTGCGGCCTGGAAAACCCGTTCCGACTGGGCCAGGTCAAAACCTATGCCTTCGCAGAATACATCTACGGCATCAACCAGCTTTTCTTCGACCAGGGCCGGCAGCATCGTATTGCAGACCAGGTCAATGTAGTCGTTGGCGCGACCCGTATATTCTGGCGGCAGGGCGTGTGCCCCCAGGAACGTGGTGCTTACTGTAATAGGCCGGGCCCGCCCCAGGCGTCTGGCTACCCGCAGCATTTTGCGTTCGGTGTCCAGATCCAGGCCGTAGCCCGACTTTATTTCGATGGCGGTGACACCTTCGCTGCGCAAGGCGTCCAGCCGGCGCAGCGCTGCTTGAAACAGTTCGTCTTCCGTGGCTTCGCGTGTGGCGCGCACCGTGGAAATGATGCCGCCGCCGCGTTTGGCGATGTCTTCGTAAGAAGCGCCGGCCAGCCGCAAGGCGAATTCTTCCGCGCGGTTGCCGCCGTAGACGAGATGAGTGTGGCAATCGACCAGGCCGGGTGTAACGATGGCGCCGCCCAAATCGTGCGTGGCCGTGGCAGCCTGCCGAAACGCGACAGGCAGTTGATGGGTAGGCCCCAGCCATGCGATATGGCTGCCCTGCGTCACAATGCTGGCGCTTTCCACCAGCGTCGCCGGGTCAGCGTGAGGAGCCAGGCGTGCATTGATCCAGAGAGTCGTTTCAATCATGGGCAAGGCTCCGGGCGTATGGGGTGGAAGGGGCGTCGATACGGCAGTCCAGCATGAGGGCATCGGCGTCCAGCGGCAGGATGTCCAGACTGAATGTGGCGGATTCTGGCAGTGTCAGGCGTAGCGTGTCGCCTTGTTGCAGTAAATAATTTGCGGCTGGGTTGCAGGGCAGGCTGACTTGGTATGAGCCTTTCGTGCAATGCAGAACAGCGCTGCCGGCGTTCAGTCCCAGGCATGCTGCGCTGCGCCGCACCGTCATTTGTCCTTGGGTGGAATCGCGTCGCCACATCAGGTTGAAGTCTTGTGTGGGGCCGTCGGGAAGCTCGGCATGTATGGGTATTTCGCCCGAGAAGCGGAACGGTTCTCCGGGCAGCAGCGTGTGTGCCATACCTGGGGAAAGACTAGTCAGCACCATTGTGGCGTCTTGTGTGACGACGATAATGCGGTCTACCCCGTCAAAGGTCGAGAACGGCCCGGCCTGGCCGACGTCCGCTATGCTGATGCGCCACAGGAAGTTGTCGAAAGTTGCGTCTGGCGGCTCCAGGGCGATTTCACGAGTCGTACCGCCGCCATTTTTCCAGGGGATAGGCTTAAGATCCTTTGCGCGTATCAATTGAAGGTCGATATCGGAAGGAGAAAATCCGGACATGGGCAGGTGTCTCGCTGATTGGAGCCAATACTATTTGTATATACAAGTATGGATCATTCATGGCAGTCTGGCAAGCTTTTGCGTCGAGATGAGGGTTTGCATAGTAAGCATTAGCGCATGTGTCTCCTATAATGGAAAAATATGCCGCCAATGCGGCCAAACCTGAAATCACCGAGACCTGAGCATGTTTGAGCATCTGGAAAAGTACGCTGGCGATCCAATTTTTAGGCTGAACGGGGAATTCCACCAGAATACCCATCCGAAAAAAGTCAATTTGACGATAGGCTTGTATTACGACGACGCTGGCCGCATACCGGTGCTGGCATCGGTTCACGCGGCCGAGCAGCGTCGGGCGCAAGACGCGCAGGCGCGTCCCTATTTGCCGATGGAAGGCTTGGCGCCGTATCGCGCAGCGGTACAGAAGCTCGTGTTCGGCGCCGATCATCAGGCTTTGCAGGCTGGGCGTGTGGCCACGATTCAAAGCGTGGGCGGCACCGGCGCGCTCAAGGTTGGGGCCGACTTCCTGCACCTGGCCTTTCCCGACAGCGAAATCTGGATCAGCGATCCGGCCTGGGATAATCATCATTCCATTTTTCAAGGCGCAGGCGTCAAGACGCATACCTATTCATACTACGATCCCAAGACGAAGTCTTTGCGGTTCGACGACATGCTGGCGCAATTGCGCGGCTTGCCCGCCAAGAGCTTTGTGCTGCTGCATCCATGCTGCCATAACCCGACGGGTGTGGACTTGTCGCGCGAGCAGTGGCTGGAATTGATTCCCGTGCTTGTCGAGCGTGGGCTGATTCCTTTTGTAGACATGGCTTATCAGGGCTTTGGCGCGGGTCTGGATGAAGACGCGTTTGCCATACGCGCCATGGCCGACGCTGGCCTGGTCTTCCTGGTGGCAAACTCGTTTTCCAAGAATCTGTCTTTTTACGGCGAGCGTTGCGGCGGTTTGTCGGTGGTGTGTTCTTCTGCCCAGGAAGCGACTGATGTCCTGGGGCAGTTGCAGGCGGTCGTGCGCCGTATCTATTCCAGTCCTCCCTGGCACGGCGGGCAGATTACGTCGGATGTCTTGAATGACCCGCAGCTTTATGCGTCGTGGGTGCAAGAAGTCGCCGGCATGCGCGAGCGTATTGCGCTGATGCGCCAACAGGCGCACGAACAGTTAAGCGCCAAGCTGCCGGACTACGATTCCAGCTATTTTGTGAAACAGCGCGGCATGTTTACGTATACCGGCCTGTCGATGCCGCAACTATTGGCACTGCGCGAACGCCACGGGGTTTACATCATCGATTCGGGCCGCATCAGCGTTCCTGGCCTGAACACCGGCAATATCGACGTTTTCACCAATGCCATGGCCGATGTCCTGAGCGCCGGCTAAGTTTTCTTTTTTACAGGGTGTACGCTAATGACGACAGGCGAAGCAATAGTTCTGGCGATTTTCGGGATAGGCCTGCTCTGCTCGCTGTCGCTGTTCTGGTGGCTGCTGCGCATTGTGCGCCGTGACCGGCGCAGTAAAGACAATGCCATAGAAACCGTGAGGCGGGACTAGACGGCCAGGCGCTGCCCGTATCAGGCTGCGTCTGGTTCGACGCCGCCGGCCTGCAGCAGCGCCCATAGCCTATCAATCGCGTCGGGGCAGTGTGACTGGGCGCTGCGGTATAAGCCCAACTCCAGGCTTACGCTTTTTAGTCCCTTGTTCAAGACCGCCAGGGTGCCCGACTCCAGCTCGCGCTTGATCAGGCTTTCTGGCAACCATGCCATGCCCAGCCCTGCCATGACCATTTCTTTGACACCGGCGAGAAAAACCGACTCGTGCACGACTTCCACCTGGTAGCCTCGCAGTAATGCATTCACGCTGTGTTTGTACATGATGCGGCCCAGAAAACTGTCCATGGGAAAGGCCAAGAGCTTAAGAATGTGGCCTGTGCGCGGTGCATGCAGCGGTGTGCCGTCCTGCTTCAAGGCGCTGACTGGAAGCAGGGTTTCATGGCCCAGGAACAACCGGTCCGCCTCCGGCATGCGGTTACGCAGCCGGTCGTCTTCTTCTTCCATGCACAGCAGCAAATCGCTTTGTCCTCGCATGAACAGTGCGACGCACTCGTCCCGGTTTTCGGAGTGCACATTGAATTCGATATTGGCTGAAGGGTCTTGATTCAGCAGTTGCAGCAACGCGGGTAGCTTTGTTATGGTTAATGAATGCTGCGTGGCCAACACCACCCGGACCATGCCGTTATTGTCGGACTGAATGCGGTTGCGTAAATGGTTCACGTTGTGCAGTAACGCTCGAAATTCCGGAATGCGGCGTTCGGCCAGTGGCGTCAGGCGCATGGGTTGGCTGCGCCTGTCGATCAGTTCGACATTCAGCCACGCTTCCAGTAGTTGAATCCGGCGCGAAAATGCGGGTTGCGTGACATTGCGCAGGATGGCCGCGCGGGAAAATGTTCCAGCGTCCACGAGTGTCAGAAAATCTTCTATCCATGCCAGTTTCATGTCGATTCTCCACGCTATGCAAAAATTGCATATGGTCCTAAGAATATAGTATTGGGCAAAGCGCATGGCGATAAGTAGGATGACAAGTTATCTTTCGCTTTGGAGCCAACGTCATGCATCTTGCCGCTTTTCCCCGCGTCCGTCTGGGCCATTTTCCCACGCCGCTTGAGTTCATGCCCAATCTGACCAAGCTCTTGGATGGCCCCAATCTTTATATCAAGCGGGATGATTGCACCGGCTTGGCGACGGGGGGGAATAAAACGCGCAAGCTCGAGTTCCTGGTGGCGCAGGCGATAGAGCAGGGGGCCGATACGTTGATTACCCAGGGGGCCGTCCAGTCTAACCATGCCCGCCAGACAGCGGCGGCGGCGGCCCGCGTAGGCATGAAGTGCAAAATTCTGCTCGAGCAACGCGTTACCAACGCCAGTGAAGAGTACGAGGAGTCGGGCAACGTTTTGCTGGATCGCCTGATGGGGGGTGACATCGTGGCGCGTTTTCCCGCCGGAACGAATATGCAGCAAGAGATGGAAAACCTCGCCGCTGAACTGCGCAGTGCCGGTGGCAAGCCTTACATCATTCCCGGCGGAGGTTCCAATCCTGTCGGCGCGCTAGGTTATGTGGCGTGCGCACAGGAACTGCTGACTCAGTCATTCGAAACAGGGCTGCGTATTGACCATGTGGTGCACGCAACCGGCAGCACCGGCACCCAGGCGGGTCTGGTGGTGGGCCTGCGCGCCAGCAATAGTGGCATTCCGGTGTACGGGGTCAGCGTGCGCGCCCCTAAGGCCAAACAGGAGGAAAACGTCTGGAACCTGGTGCAGGCAACCATGGATTACATGGGGTTGCCGGCGGCCTCGGTCGACCGGTCGGATGTGGTTGCCAATTCTGATTATGTGGGCGAGGGCTATGGCCTACCTACCGATTCCATGGTGGAAGCCTTGCGTCTGGCTGCTGAGCACGAAGCCATTTTGCTGGACCCGGTTTATTCCGGCAAGGGGATGGCGGGGTTGATCGATCTGATCCGTACAGGGCATTTTAAGAAGGGCGAAAATGTGGTTTTCGTGCATACTGGCGGAGCGGTTGGCCTGTATGGGTACCGTCAGCTTTTCTAAGTATCCTATAAGAACTAAAGGAGACAAACCATGAAAAAAGCTACCCTTGTTTTGTTCAGCGCACTGGCTGTCGCAGCAACTGCGCCCACCTACGCCGAGGGGCGGTTGGAAAAAATAAAGTCCAGCGGTGAAATCGCATTAGGTCATCGGGACTCGTCCATACCGTTTTCGTATCTGGACGATAAACAGCAGCCCATTGGCTACTCCATGGATATTTGCCATGAGGTCGTCAAGGCCGTACAAGCCAAACTGGGCATGAAAAAAATCAACATCAAGCTCGTGCCGGTCACTTCATCGACCCGTATTCCTTTGCTGGCCAACGGCACCGTCGATTTGAACTGCGGGTCATCCACCAATACTAAAGAGCGCCAGGCGCAGGTGACTTTTGCACCTACGACCTTTGTTACTGCCACCCGCTTCGTGGCAAAGAAGTCCTCCAGCATCAACAACCTTGACGATTTGAAAGGGAAAACCATCGTATCCACTGCCGGCACCAGCAATATTCGCTGGGTCACCGGTGCAAACGACCAGCAAAAGCTGGGGATGAACATTATTCCTGCCAAGGATCATGCCGAAGCATTGCTGACGGTGGAAAGTGGACGGGCGGCAGCGTTTTTCATGGACGATATCTTGTTGGCCGGGCTGGTGGCAACGTCGCGTAATCCAGGCGACTGGATGATCAGCAAAGAGGCCTACACCGTCGAGCCTTATGCCATCATGGAACCCAAGAACGACCCTGAGTTCAAGAAGGTGGTGGATGACACGATTATCGGGATGATGAAAAGCGGCGAGCTCGATAAGCTGTACAAAAAATGGTTTGAATCTCCCATTCCGCCCAAGAACGTCAATCTGAATTGGCCCATGAGCGATCAACTCAAGAAGGTGATCGCAACGCCTACTGATTCGCCAGATCCAAACGACTATAAATAATAATAATCGATGCATTTTCGGAGGCACGCTGCATATATAAATCAGTCCAGTGTGCGCCGCGTTGGCCCTGCTTTATCCCTATTGCAGGGCCAACGGTGTTTTGCTGGCCGGACTGGAGAAAATGATGAATTACAACTGGAACTGGTCGATTTTTTTTGAGCAGGCACCAGGTGGCGTTACGTATTTACATACGCTGCTTAACGGCTTGGGCTGGACGATAGGTACTGCCGCGCTTGCCTGGATACTGGCCTTGACGATGGGGACCATGGTGGGTGTAGTCCGTACCGGCCCGATTAAGTGGGTACGGGTCGTGGCGACTGCCTACGTCGAGCTGTTTCGCAACATCCCCTTGTTGGTGCAGATGTTCTTGTGGTATTTCGTTATCCCCGAGTTCCTGCCGGGGACAATGGGCGATGCCATGAAGCAGATCCCCCCGCCCTGGGGCAACTTCATTCCCGCGGTACTTTGCCTGGGTTTTTATACATCTTCGCGTGTGGCCGAGCAGGTGCGCGCCGGGATAGAGTCCTTGCCGCAAGGCCAGCCGATGGCGGCGACCGCGCTGGGCATGAAGCCATGGCAGGTGTACCGCTATGTGCTATTGCCCACGGCGTTTCGCATTATTCTGCCGCCCATGACGTCAGAGTTGTTGAATCTGATAAAGAATACGTCGGTGGCTTTCACAATAGGCTTGTTCGAATTGGTTGGCGCTGCCCGATCCATGCAGGAGTTCAGTTTCCAGGTATTTGAGACTTTTGCCATGGCAACGCTGTTCTACTTGTTGCTGAACCTGGTTGTGGTGCGCGGCATGTATTTGCTGGAGCGTCGTCTGGCGGTCCCGGGCTTTTTCGGCACCGTTTCCGTTGCCAAGGAGATCGCTCAATGAATGGTTTCGATTTCGATATTATCGAGCGCTCCTGGGTATACCTGTTCCAGCAAGGCATGGTGTTCACCTTGAAATTGACACTGTTTGCGGCCTTGGGCGGGCTGGTGATCGGCACCTTGCTGGCAATGTGCCGCTTGTCCAACATAAAGCCGTTGGCATTGGCTGCTGGCCTCTATGTCAATTTACTCAGGGCATTACCCCTGATCTTGGTCATTTTCTGGTTCTATTTCCTGATGCCGTATGTCGGCGCCTGGTTGACCGGTGCCGACCGGCCCATGTCTGTTGGCGGATTTACCTCGGCGTTGGTCACTTTTACCTTGTTCGAAGCGGCGTACTTTTGCGAGATCATGCGCGCCGGCATTCAGTCAGTGCCGCGCGGACAGGTCAGTGCCGGTTATGCACTGGGGCTGACCTATTGGCAAGTGATGCGTACCGTGGTCCTGCCCCAGGCGTTTCGCAACATGACGCCCATCTTGCTGACGCAAACCATTATTTTGTTCCAGGACACTTCCCTGGTCTATGTACTGTCGCTTACGGATTTTCTGGGGGCGGCCACCAAGGTAGCGCAGCGGGACGGCAGGCTAATAGAAATGTACATCTTCGTTGCCGTGGTCTATTTCATTATGAGCTATGCGGCTTCACTGTTCGTGCGTTATTTGCAGCAACGCACCCGCATCGCGCGTTGACAGGCAAACCAACATTGCAGGAGTCAGAGTGATAGAAATCAAGCAAGTGAGTAAATGGTACGGCCCCACGCAAGTGCTGGATGATTGCAGTACTCAGGTCGCCAACGGAGAAGTGGTGGTCGTATGCGGCCCCTCTGGATCGGGAAAATCTACGTTGATCAAAACCGTGAATGGGCTGGAACCTTTTCAGAAAGGTGAAATTCTTGTTCACGGCATTTCAGTGGGCGCGCGCGACACCGACCTGCCCAAGCTGCGTGCGCGTATCGGTATGGTGTTTCAGAGTTTCGAGCTGTTTCCCCATTTATCTGTAATGCAAAATCTGGCGTTGGCCCAGATGAAGGTATTGAACCGCAGTCAGGACGAGGCTAATGCCAGAGCGGCGTCCTTATTGGATCGCGTCGGGTTGCGGGCACATCAAGATAAATTTCCCGGCCAGTTGTCCGGGGGCCAGCAGCAGCGTGTGGCCATTGCGCGCGCCCTGGCCATGGACCCTATCGCCATGCTGTTCGATGAGCCTACTTCGGCGCTTGACCCCGAAATGGTCAACGAGGTGTTGGATGTCATGGTCGACCTTGCCCGCGAGGGTATGACCATGATGGTGGTCACCCACGAAATGGGTTTCGCCCGCAAGGTCGCAGACCGCGTGATTTTCATGGATGTCGGCAAGATTGTCGAAGATTGCGGCAGTGAAGCATTCTTTGGCAGTATCGAATCGCGTTCCGAGCGCGCCCGCCAGTTTTTATCGAAGATTCTTCCTCACTAGAGAAGGCTATGGATAGCAATTATTCAGGCAGGTTTCTGGGGGTCCTGGGCGGGATGGGCCCTATGGCCAGTGCCGCGTTCATGGCCCGTCTTACTGCCTTGGCCAGTGTCGAGTCCGAGCAGCAGCATGTGCCGGCCATATTATGGAGCGACCCGCGTGTGCCGGATCGTCCATCCGGGTATTTGGGCAATGGTCCTGATCCTTTGCCCTGGATGCAAAACGGTTTGATGCATCTTGTGCACGCCGGCGCACAGGCGATTGTCGTCCCCTGCAATACCGCTCACCTTTGGTACGAGCAGATGGCGGCTGCCACATCCATTCCCATATTGCATATTGTGCAGGCGGTGATTGACGATTTGCGGCGTAACGGCATAAAGCAGGGCCGTATCGGCCTGCTGGGAACTGCCGTGACGCTCAGGTTGGCGCTTTATCAGCGGATGCTGGAAGCGAATGGATACGAGTGCGTCATGCTTACCGATGATGACTTGGCCAGTTATTGCACCACCGCCATTCTGCAGGTCAAGGCGAATCGCCTGGCCGAAGCCTATGCGCCGGCAAGGCGCTGTATTGACCTGTTGCGCCATCGACAGGTCGATGCCATCGTCTTAGGCTGCACAGAACTTCCGCTGGCCGTGCCGCACGAAATCAGGCAGGATCTTGGCGTTGTCATCACCGATTCGATAGACGCCCTGGCGCTGGCGGCCATAGACTGGCATGCAGGCTGAACAGACTTGCGGTAATCTAATACATTGTTTCTTTGTTCTTTACCGGAAATTTTTCAGGACCATGGACTCGTACTCTCTTCCCTATACCTTTTCGCAGCGCGCCCAAAAACTCACCAGTTCAACGATCCGAGAGATTCTGAAGGTCACTGAGCGTCCCGAGATTATTTCGTTTGCTGGCGGCTTGCCCGCGCCTAAAGGGTTTCCGGTAGATGTTATCAATGCGGCTTTCGATCGGGTACTGGAAAATAACGGTACATCGGCCTTGCAGTATGGTCCCACTGAAGGCTATGCGCCACTACGTGCGTGGGTAGCCGAAGACCTCAAGCGCGTCGGCGCGGATGTGTCGCCAGACGAAGTGCTTATCGTGTCTGGCTCGCAGCAGGCGCTGGACATGCTGGGCAAGCTCTTTATCGATCCGGGCAGCAATGTGCTGGTCGAATCTCCCAGCTATCTTGGCGCGTTGCAATCGTTTTCTTTGTTCGAACCCAATTATGTTGCGGTTCCTACTGATGAAGGCGGCCTGATCCCTGAAAGCCTGACGGACGAACGCACCGCCGGCGCCCGTTTCATCTATGTGCTGCCCAATTTCCAGAACCCTACCGGCCTGACGCTTAACCTCGAGCGGCGCAAGGCGCTGGTCGAGCGCTGCGCCGCTGCGCAAGTGCCTATTATTGAAGATGACCCCTATGGCGATCTGCGCTACGCTGGCGAGCCGCAGCCGGGCCTGCTTGGCCTGGGGCGCGCCGTGGGCGCTACCGTAATCCGGTTGGGCACGTTTTCCAAGGTGTTGGCCCCGGGTCTGCGCCTGGGCTACATCGTGGCGCCCAAGCCGATTATCGCCAAGCTGGTTCAAATCAAGCAGGCCACCGATCTGCATACGTCCACACTGACGCAGATGGCGGTGTACGAAACCGTCAAAGACGGGTTCCTGACGGCGCATTTGCCTATGGTGCGCGATTTGTACAAGGAACAGTGCGGTTATATGCTGGAAGCGATGGACGAGCATTTTCCGACGACAACGACCTGGACGCGTCCTGAGGGCGGGATGTTCATCTGGGTGACTTTGCCTGCCCATATCGATGGCGCGCAGTTATTGGCGCGCGCCATTGAAAAGAACGTGGCGTTTGTGCCAGGTGCGCCGTTCTATGCGGGCGACGAGCCGAAAACCAATACGCTAAGGCTAAGTTTCGTCACGGTATCCGAAGGGAAAATCCGTGAAGGCATCGCCATATTGGGTAAGCTCATCAAGGAAAGCTAAACGCTTTGAACGGTACTCCTGACTTATCAGATATGCGTCCCGACGACTGGGTCGAGCGGTGGCTGCCGCGGTCGTGGGGCCCCTACGCGCGCCTGTGCCGCTTAGACCGGCCTGTCGGTACGTGGCTGACCTTGCTGCCGTGTCTGGCCGCACTGGTCCAGGCGGCAGATGGCTGGCCGACCTTATTCAGGTTATTCATTTTCTCGCTGGGCGCTTTGCTGATGCGCGGCATAGGCTGCTGCTTCAACGATATTTTTGACCGCGATATCGACAAAAAGGTAGAACGGACGCGCTTTCGTCCTTTAACCAGCGGGCAACTGACGTTAAAGAATGCATTGTGGTTTGTGCTGGCGCAGCTGGTCGTGTGCGCATTGCTACTGCTGGCTTTGAACGAATATAGCCGCTGGCTGGCGGTGGCGTTAATGCCCATCATCATCGTGTACCCGTTGTGCAAGCGGTTTACCTATTGGCCGCAGGTGGTGCTGGGCATAGGCTTTAACTGGGGCATGCTGATGGCCTGGTCCGATACGCAAAACACCGTGCCATTGGCCGCGGTCGCAATGTGGCTGGGTGCGGTATTGTGGCAAGTGGGCTATGACTCTATCTACGCTTATGTCGATGTACGCGACGACACGCAGTTGGGCTTGCACTCGACGGCACTGCGTTTCGCAGACAAAGGCAAGGTCTGGATCAGCGGGTTTTATATCGCCACCATCGTGTTATGGGTGGGGGCGGGTATTGTCATGCAGATGGCATGGCCTTATTACGTGGTCATGGCCGCGATCGCCGCGCACTTTATCTGGCAGATGCGGGTGTTCGACGTCGCACGACCCGAACGTAATTTCATGTTATTTCGCGCCAATATGGCGATAGGCGTGCTGTTGCTGGTAGCCGCTTTGGCCGGTACCTTGCCGGGCTAACGAATTTTCGGTGTTAGCGACGCTGTTTGGCCCTGGTGACGTTGCCGGGCTCTGATGACGTTGTCCGGGG
>NZ_JBEBUX010000100.1:0-15653 GCF_040393045.1 Pollutimonas bauzanensis
GTTACTGCGCCAATCTGCTCGGCGAATTGGGTCCACCGCTGGACCTCAGAACGATTCACTTCAGCGAACGCTTCAGGGCCGAGCACGCTCATGTCCAGGCCAGCAGACTCAATCTTGAGTCGATAATCGTCGGACTTCAATGCTTCGGCCAGATCGGCACCAAGCTGCTTGACGATATTTGGCGGCGTCCCTTCAATTGCGTATAGCCCGAGCCAACTGCTGATGTTGTAATCACGGATGCCGGACTCTTCCATCGTAGGTACGTCGGGAAGATGCTTTGATCTCGTCTTGCCTGTAATAGCCAAGGCCTTGACCCGCCCGCTACGAAGCATTGCAAGACTGGCAGGCACGCTACTGATTCCTATATCCAGCGTTTCGCCAATCAGATTAACGACAATCTCGTTCTGGCCTCGATACGGAACATGGGTAATTGCCAAACCTATGCGATCTTCGAGCAGAGCCGCAGCCATATGTGCCGAACTGCCTATGTCTCCAGCCCCTACCGTCACTTGCCCCTTGGGTTGGGTTTTGATGTGCTCAATGACATCCTGCATCGTGTTGAAAGGCGAATTTCCTCGCACCAGAATCACATTTGCAAACTCCGCCACCTGAGCAACGGGAACCAATGCTGTTGGTATATCGATCGGTAAATTTCTTAGGGTGGCGACCGGCAAAACATTTCCCAGTCCCCCACCCACCAGCGTGTAACCATCGGGGCTTTGATCGTGAGCGTAGCGTATACCGATAAGGCCCTTCGCCCCTGGCCGGTTATCAACCACAAAGGTTTGCTTGTATTTGGCCGCTAGCGCATCGGCGCTGATCCGGGCCACAAGATCGACAGCGTTTCCTGCGGGAAAAGGCACAATGACCCGCACCGGCCTGGACGGATATTGGTCCTGAGCATGGACGGCCATGCTGAAGCACATTGCCCACGCCCCGGTGATAAGCATTCTTATTAGTGACCTGCGATGCATGATATTGACTCCCGACTTAAGTACTTCAGCAAAAGGTTAGGCAACGGGCATTGCTACGAACGCTTCAAAAAATGCTGTCAAGGCTGCGATGTCATAGCGCTGCTTCAATAGGTACTTCGCGCGGATTAAGTTCATCCCAACTTAAGCCGTTCATAAATTGCGCCCATCGGCGATAGAAGCCACGCGCATTCTCCTCGCTGTAGTCGTTGTAGACGGCATCCCGAAGGCCTGTAGCGGGCTTGGAATGGCCTATTCCCATCTGGTAGTTGAAATAGAGCTGCTGTGAAGCGGCCCCTTTGCAGGCTTCGGTTGCGCCAGACCAGTTCTCCATGTCGTCCGACTCGGTCAGCCCGCCGGGGCCTGAATAACGCAAGTAGTAATGGCGTGCGGCTTCCTTGACTTCCTCTGGAGCGTCTTTGTCGATGAGGTACATGCGCCACATTTCCATTTCGGTGGCGCTGATTGGATGAAATACAGCCAACGTACGCGGTTGGTGTGCGTGAAACGACATATTGGGGAAAATTGTGCCGACGGCATGCGGCGATACGCGCTTGCTATCGCCAAGTCGTTTTACACGTGCTTCGTATACCTCGCGGTAATACTGTTCTACAACCGGATGGTTTTGAAATTGACTTGAATATGCCATTTCCTCGGTATGCGGCAGTCGACCTATGCTGCCATGCCCAAGGTTCGGAAAAGCCACACAGACCCGATTTTCCGTGAAGTCGCGCCGCCCTTTCCCACCGCTGGGACCGATACCGACAAGGTCGACCGACCGATGGCTGATATCGTGGTGTTTATCGCCAATAAAATTTTCGGGGGCAAACTTCCAGTTGCATGGAATTCTCCATTTCTGAACGCCACCAATCACCTCAGATTCCCCTTCCCGTCCATCCCGGTGGTCAAGCGCCGAATCGAGGTAGTAGGTCATGTCGCCGATATAATCCAGAAACGGCGCAGCGTCTTTGTCCCAGGTAGCCCAGATGGCTCCCTTGTAGTTGTATATTTGGGCAACGCTCTTCAGTCCCCATTGCTTCTTGTCGAGTTCTGACATGTAGTGTGTCGCAAAGCCGGGAACCCCCACCAACTCCCCTGGTCGCTCCACAAGATTCCCGTCCGTCGAAAAACTCCAGCCATGATAGGGACAGGTAAACGTCCGGTTGTTCCCATGATCATATCGACATAAGGCCATACCGCGATGCGCGCAACTATTTAGTAAAACCTGGATTTTCCCTTGACGATCACGCGTCAGAATGACGGAATCCGTGCCCATGCGCGACACAAAGTAATCGTCAGGATTAGGGACTAGGCTTTCATGGCCGACAAACAACCAGGCCTTCGAGAAAATCCGGTCAATTTCAGCACGGAAAATCTCTTCATCGGCAAACAATGCGCGGCTGACCATCCCTGCATCGACTTTTACCAACTCATCTATTGGTCTCATCAGTGTGACTCCCATACCGTTTATGGCAACATGACCTCAATAAGTGCCGGGCCAGGCTCTGCAATGGCTGCCTGAAAAGCACGGCGTAATTCACTGACGGAAGCGACGCGCTTGGAGGGCACGCCAAAACCCGCCGACAAAGCCTGCCAGTCCACATCCGGTCCGCTTATGCTGAGCAGGTTCTGGACCGCTGGCGTCTGCGGGAGATTACCCGTGCGCTTCATTTCATTCTGCAATACCTGATAACGCCGATTTGATGCAATAAGCACCACGACGTTCGCAGACTCGCGCGCCATGGACCATAAGGCTTGTGGCGTAAATAAGGCGCTGCCGTCTGATTGCAGCGCCACCACTTTGCGATCAGGAGCCGCCATCGATGCGCCAAAAGCGGATGGCAGGCCCTGCCCTATAGCCCCTCCGGTAAGCACGATCGTCGTATGGCGCGCCGCCCCATATGCCAGCTGATTGAATGGAAATCCAAGCGTACCGCCCTCGGCCGACACAATGGCATTCTCGGGCAGGTGCGCGGCAATAACCTGGCTGGCGCTAGCCGGCGTCAAGTCTTCACCCAGCATGACATCCGAAATGCGATCCGGCGCCGCAAGAAATGGTGCCGGTGCATTCAATACGTCGGCAAGCTGTTCAAGCGCCTCGAGGCCGCCCGAGCCTGGCCGGGAGACGGTGATGATTCGCGCGGGATCCCCCAGGAAGCTGGGGTATCCTTCAGACCCGAAGAACGCCACGGGCGGCTTAGCCCCGATAAGCGCTACGCAATCGAATTCGAGCAAATAGGGATGCGCCTGCTCAGCCAGATAGGGAAAGCGGCGTATGGCAGGCAACCCACCACCATGTTCGCTAGTTGCCGGAAATGTCTCGCCTATCAGTTCCAGCTGGGGCAAGCCCGCCAGGCGAGACGCCTGCAGCAACGCCTTTTCCGCCAGGGCATCGTCACCAAGCAACAGCAGCACACGCTCTTTCTTCCGAATGCGCGCCGCCAATGCTTCCACCGCGTGATGATCATGAGTGCCCATGGACGGACCGGCGACAAAATCAGCTAGCGGAGCGTCAATAGGCACTGACTGCATGTCCATGGGCAGAATTAGCGTTGCTATTCCAGCATCCTTTCCATGCAATTGCCCTAGCGCCGCCAAAGTACCGCGTTGCAGCGCCTCGGCTGAATCCGCTCGCCACACACCCGCGGAAACCGGCCTCGCCAGAGAGTCGATATCACTGGCCAAAGGTGCGTCAGCCGCAAGATGCCAGGTCATGTGGTCGCCAATGACATTGAAGATAGCCGAGCGTGCGCGCCTCGCGTTATGGAAGTTGGCGATGGAGTTTGCAAAGCCTGGCCCGAGGTGAGTGAGCACCATGGCCGGCTTTCGGGAAATCCGGAAATAGCCATCGGCCGCGCCGGAACAAACGCCTTCAAACAAGCTTAATACCGGCCGTACCTCGGGCACGCTATCAAGCGCAGTCACAAAAGGCAGCTCGGTAGTACCGGGATTGGCAAAACACATACGTATGCCTGCCCGGGATGCTGAACGCAGCAGCCATTGAGCACCGGTTTGTTGTTGGACGTTTGCGACAGACACCTTGAAGTTCCCTTGATTTATATGTTTTAGGATTTAGCTTTACCGAAATACAAAACGATGTTTGCCTGCTCGGCCACCTTTGCCCAACGAGCGAGTTCGCTGGTATTGAGCTCGGCGAACGCTTGTGCATTCCTGGGCTTGGGTTCGAAGCCGGCACCCAATAGCTTCTTGCGCAGATCTGGCTCGTTGATACCCGCAGAAATAGCATCGCCTAACTGCAACACACGATCTGCCGGCATTCCTGCAGGACCATAAATGCCCAGCCAGCTCGTCACGTTAAAGTCGTCCAGACCTGACTCTTGTAATGTCGGCACATCAGGCAATTGCGCACTTCGGTAGTCACTGGTGACGGCTAATGCACGCACCGAGCCCTTCTTGAGCAAACCAAGCACAGACGGCAAATTTGCAAAACAGAAATCGACATTGCCATTTGCGACGTCAACCAGCAATTCCGTACCCCCTTGATACGGAATATGCAATAGTTTTTCGTTGACCCGCTGCGAGAAAAGCTCGCTTGTCAGATGCCCCGACGAGCCTATGCCAGCACTCGCGTAACTCAAGCCCTCAGGCCCTTTCTGTTTGATGAGCGCCACCAATTCCTGCACCGACTTTACTGGCGCCTTATCGCCCACGATCAACACATTGACGAACTCGGCGACGCCTGCAACAGGCACAAATGCCTTAACAATATCTATCGGCAGTCCGCGCACGGTGACGGGCGGCAGCACATTACCGCCCAATCCATTAAGCATCAAGGTGTAGCCATCGGGATTGGATGCTGCCACCCGTTGCTGGCCAATAAGGCCGGCTGCGCCAGGACGGTTCTCGACAATAACTGGCTTGTCGTATTTGCGGGTAATGACATCGCCTACCAAACGTCCCGCGAGATCGGTCACCCCCCCAGGCGGGTAAGGCACGATGATATGCACGGGACGGGCCGGATAGGCTTCTGCTTGTGCCAGGGCTGGCGAGCCCAAAGCGCCCGAGCCAGCCAGGCTTGCTATTGTTTTTAGTAAAGTGCGGCGGTCCATGTCAGTCTCCAGTTATTCGCCTTCATTTCAAGACACCGCTCTTACCGGCAGCTATCTTATAATGCGATTATAGTATAAATGGAAAGGTAACTGTCATCATTTTGTAAAAAATCGATTACGCCGCTGTGGTTTTTTCGTAAGTGGGCATCATCGTGTCCCAGCTGTTGCCTTCCATGAATTGCGCCCAGCGGCGGTAGTAGGCCCGCGCATTTTCTTCGGTGAATTCGTGGCTGACTACTGCTCCACGGAGCTCTGGTACAGGCTTGGTGTGGCCGATTCCCATTTGGTAATTGAAATAAAGCTCTTGAGCGATGGCGCCTTGGCTGGCGGCGGTGGCTCCAGTCCAGTTTTCCATATCATCAGACTCAGTCATGCCACCCGGACCCGAATAACGCAGGAAGTAATGACGGGCGGACTCTTTGACCTCCTCAGGAGCATCGCTATCGACCAGATACATGCGCCACATTTCCATCTCTGTAGCGCTGACAGGATGAAACACCGTGATGGTCCGCGGTTGCCAGCCATGGAACGACATATTGGGGAAAATAGTCCCGACACGATGCTTGACCCGCATGCTGTCGCCCATGTTTTGTACACGCTTCTCGTAGACTTCCCGGTAGTATTTCTCCACCTCGGGGTAAGCGGTATACATAGGGCTATAGTCTGGTTCTTCATAGTGGGGGAGGTTGCCCAGCAGACCGTGCCCCAGATCCTTGAAAGCCACAGCCACACGACCCTGCATCGCATCGCGTCGTCCGCGTCCGCCGCTAGGGCCTATGCCCACAATATCCACCGAACGGTGACTGATATCGTGGTACAGATCGCCAATGAAATTCTCAGCCGGCATTTTCCAGTTGCACTTCACACGCCATTTCTGCACCCCGCCAATGACCTCCGAACCACCCTCGCGCCCATCACGGTGATCCAAGGCCGAGTCCAGGTATAGCCGCATGTCGCCCACATACTCTTCGAACGGTGGCGCATCCGGATCCCACGTCGCCCATATCGTGCCTTTGTAGTTATGCACCTGCGCAACGCTTTTCAGGCCCCAGCTTTTTTTGTCCAGCTCGCTCATGTAATGCTTGGCAAAACCCGGCACGCCCACCAACTCGCCCGGGCGCTCGACCAGCTGTCCGTCGGTCGAGAAACTCCAACCATGATAAGGACAGGTGAAGGTTCGATTATTGCCATGGTCATAGCGACACAGCTTCATACCTCGGTGCGAACAGCTATTTAGCAGCACCTGAATCTGGCCCTGACGGTTACGTGTCAGAATCACCGAGTCGGTGCCCATCTGCGAGACAAAGTAGTCATCCGGATTGGGCACCAAGCTTTCATGTCCCACGAACAACCAGGCGCGCCCAAAAATCTGCTTGACCTCCTGCTGAAATATCTCGTCGTCGGAAAAAATCGCCCGCCTCACCAAGCCCTGGTCGGCCTGCACCAATTCATCAATGGGTCGCATACATCCCCCTTCATTAATAGTTTCGTAATCGATAGAGCCGCTCTGCAGGCGGCTTCTAATTTGTCTGCGCGCGCTAACCGCAGCGAATTAGAAGAATGTGGTTAGTGCTTTGGCTAGCAATACATTCTGGTCAAGGTAAATCGTACGTTCCGCAACTTTCCAACGACCTTCATGACGGCGCAAGACATCGGCGCGCTTACCGACAAAGAGCACGGTCTCCGTCTGAAGACGGTTCTGATAGACCAGGAAGCGGGAATGCACCTTGACTTCTTCGGGCGCATCCGCCGCATCAGCGGGTACCTGTACGCGCACGTTGGTTACAAGGTGCGATATGCGGGATGCGGGCTCTTCGGCCCAATGTATACCTGTGTTGATTTGCGCTACCCGCTGGCTAAGCGTCTGAAACCCCTCGTCGAACCAGGCAACTTCACCAGGCTGGGTATATTCGCTTTTCTTAATTTGATCACGCCTGATATTGCGTGCGAGCGGCATACGATATGTGATGTCTGGGTGAAGAATTTCCAGCCACTCATTAAAGTTCCGGCGATCAAGAAGATCAGCCTCTTCGAATAAAAAGTTCTGAATCTCCCACCACAGCTCCATGCCTGCATTCAGGTAAGCGACTTCAGGCTGAATTGTCTCTATTTTTGCGTTAGTCATAGTTTCATCCAGAAATTATCTTAAACAGCGGTATACGACGTCTTGACAGTGGTGTAGAACTCGGCGGCGTAACGGCCCTGCTCTCGAGGACCATAACTGGATCCTTTGCGTCCGCCGAATGGCACGTGATAATCGACACCTGCAGTCGCGCAATTGACCATCACCATGCCAACCTGGGAATTTCGTTTAAAGTGGGAGGCGTATTTCAGGGACGAGGTACAAATGCCGGCCGAGAGCCCGAACTCGGTGTCGTTTGCAACGGCTAAGGCATCTTCGTAGCTGTCGACAGCGATCATGGCGGCGACGGGTCCGAACACTTCTTCGCGAGCAATGCGCATGTCATTGTGGCAATCGGCAAACAAGGCCGGGCTGAAGTAATAGCCCTCGGTGTCCCGTTCCAGGCGCTCCCCGCCCAACACGAGCCTGGCGCCTTCCTCTTTGGCAATCGAAATGTAGCGCTCGTTCTGGTTCAGCTGCGTCTCGTCAACAACGGGCCCAATTTCGACACCCGGCTTTAAGGCGTTATCCACCGTAAGCTGCTGCATACGCGCTTTCATTGCATCGAGGAATCGAGGATAGATGCCTTTCTGAACAATCAACCGACTCGATGCCGTGCACCGCTGGCCTGTCTGAAAAAAGGCGCCTTGAATCGCGCAGTCCACAGCCGTTTGCAGGTCGGCGTCGTCCAACACCACCAAAGGGTTCTTGCCGCCCATTTCCATTTGCACTTTGGCCAGGCGCTTGATGGCAGATTCGGCTACTCTGCGCCCCGTTGTCACTGAACCGGTAAACGAGATAGCGTCGACCTGCTTGTGGTCGAGTATGGCTTGCCCCACCACGGAACCCCGACCCATAACAAGATTGAATACGCCAGGAGCGAACCCTGCGCGGCTGATAATTTCGGCCAGTTCCCAGGCACAGCCAGGCACAAGATCGGCTGGCTTGAACACGACAGTATTACCGTAAGCCAAAGCCGGCGCAATTTTCCAGGCCGGAATAGCGATAGGAAAATTCCAGGGAGAGATAATTCCCACGACACCAACCGGCTCGCGGGTCACATCAGCCTCGATTCCCGGCCGCATCACAGGCAGCTTTTCGCCCTGGATGCGTATGGCTTCGCCGGCAAAGTATTTGAATATGGCCCCGGCACGGCTCACCTCGCCTATGCCATCCGCAAGCGTTTTACCTTCTTCTCGCGATAACAGGCGCCCCAGCTCTTGCTTTCGCGCCAGTATTTCGGTCCCAACAAAATCCAGCATATCGGCACGCTGCTGGCCAGTGCTGCGAGCCCAGGCATCAGCAGCAGCGTTCGCCGCTCCAATGGCCTGCGCCGCCTGCACCGCATCGGCCTGACTGTAGTCCCCAATCACATCGCTCAGATCGGAAGGACTGATATTGACGCGGATATCTACGCCTTCAATCCATTCTCCATTTATGAAATTCGCATGCATTTGTCGTCCCATGAAAATTATTTCTCTGTCTCTTCACTATCGGTATCTACGCCGCAGCGGCGCAGGAAATCGAAATCGCAACCGTGCTCTGCCTGCAATACGTGCTTTTGATATAGCCACTCATATCCTCGGGAAGGTTTCTGCGCTTTGCTTTCGAACTGGGCCCGTCGTCGCGCAAGCTCATCCTCGTCGACCAGAAGATCCAGGCGTTGCGCAGACACGGACAGCCGAATACGATCGCCATCGCGCACCAAGGCCAATGGCCCCCCCAAGCTCGCTTCCGGCGAAATATGCAGGACTACCGTGCCATACGCCGTGCCGCTCATGCGTGCATCGGAAATCCGTACCATATCGCGCACCCCTTGAAGGGCAAGTTTGGACGGAATAGGAATATACCCAGACTCTGGCATTGCCGCGGCACGCGGTCCCGCATTGCGCAACACCAGGACGTCGTCTGCGCGAACATCCAGATCAGGCGAGTCGAGACGCTCGGCCATATCTTCAAGCGTATCGAAGACGACCGCACGCCCTTCGTGCTCGAATAAGCGCTCATCTGCCGCCGCGCATTTAATAAGCGCTCCGTTTGGCGCCAAGGAGCCGAAGAGCGCCAGTAAGCCGCCTTTTTCGTGCACTGGATCAGAGCGTTCTCGCACGATATTTTTATCAAACCAAGGCCTGCTGCCATCCAGCTCTTCGCCCAGCGTCTTGCCGGTAACGGTCAGGCAATCCAGATGCAAAAGATCCTTGATCTGCTTCATGACGGCTGGCAATCCGCCAGCCGCATGAAAATCTTCCATGTAATGCGTGCCGGAAGGCTTCAAGTTAACCAGCACAGGTGTCGTTTCCGCCAAAGCATTCAGCCTTTGAGGGCTGATATCTATACCCAATCTACCAGCCATGGCGGTAAGGTGGATAAGCCCGTTTGTCGATCCACCGATGGCAAGCAAGACTCGCAAGGCGTTTTCAACCGATTTCTCGGTAACGATTTGATCCGGCGTCAGTTTTTGCTGAGCCAACCAGACAGCCTGCCGCCCAGTTGCCTCGGCTGCCCGCAACCGATCGGCATGCACAGCCGGAATCGTTGCGGACTTCGGAAGCATCATACCCAGGGCTTCCGCAATGCATGCCATGGTACTTGCGGTTCCCATGACTGCGCAGGTTCCGGCCGTGGTCGCGAGCTGCCCTTCAATCTCTTCGATCTGCGTGACCGAAAGATCGCCACCCCGAAAATTCGACCAATGACGACGACAATCCGTACATGCCCCCAGACGTTCGCCCTCATAGCGGCCAGTCATCATGGGGCCTCCGACCAGCTGAATAGCCGGCCGACCCGCTGAAAACGCGCCCATCAACTGAGCCGGCACGGTCTTATCGCAACCTCCCACCAGCACTACCCCGTCCATCGGCTGGGCGCGAACCATCTCCTCGACGTCCATTGACATGAGGTTACGGAACATCATGCTGGTGGGGTGCAAGAACGGCTCGCCAAGCGAGATTGTCGGAAAAGTGATGGGCAACGCTCCGGCGGCCAGCACCCCCCGTTTCACCGATTCGATGAGTTCAGGAAAATGACGATGGCAATTATTGAAGCCGCTGCCCGAGTCGGCGATGCCGATAATCGGACGGTTCAACTCCTCGCCGGAATAGCCCATTGAGCGCGCAAACGACCTGCGTAAATATCGGGAAAACTCAATATCACCGTAGTGAGTTAAGCCGCGATATAAACCTTGCTGCTTGTCGTCAGGCATTTGTGGTCTCCGAACGAGCCGTCCACACTTCTGGGTTGACCATTGCCTGCGGGCGCGTGTCTGATACCGCGTCCAGAAGATTGCGCACCGCCAAGTCGATCATGGCGCGGCGAGTTTCGACGGTGCCACTGCCCACGTGGGCCTGAAGCACTACGTTAGGCAATTCGCATAGAGGGCTGGAAGCAGGCAAGGGCTCTTGTTCCATGACGTCCAGTCCAGCACCCGCGATCTGGCCGTTCTTCAATGCTTCGATCAGGGCAGCTTCGTCCACCACCGGGCCCCGCGCAGTATTCAACAGGTAGGCGGTAGGCTTCATTGCAGCGAACTCCTTTGCCCCGACAGAATGCCTGGTTTCCGGATTCAAGGGGATATGAACGCTAAGGAAATCTGACTCGGCGAACAAGGCGTCACGATCGCGGTACTCAGCGATTCCGGCTGCTTCGGCTTCTGTGTTCCGTGTACGGTTGTGGTAAATCACCTTCATATTGAAGGCCTTGGCAGTTTCAGCTACAACGCGCCCGATGCGGCCCATGCCCAGCAAGCCCAATGTCTTGCCGCGAATATCATGGGTCAGCGCAGGTGCGCCCTTGCTTGCCCAGGTGCCATTACGGACATGAGCGTCGCCATTGATCATATTGCGGGCTACACAAATCAGAAGGCCAAATGTAAGATCGGCGACAGCACCGTCGAGTACCTTAGGCGTGTTGCAGACCAATACATCACGTGCTGTAGCCGCCGGCACGTTCACGTTGTCGTATCCAACCGCAAAGTTGGACACGACACGCAGTCGGGGGAAGGCATCGAGAATGGATTCATCGAACTTGCTGCGCATGGTGCAAATGATGCCGTCGATGGTAGCTCGCTGCTCCTTGTCAAGGGCTTCGACCAGGCTATTGCCCGCAGGCACATCGATTATTTCGCAGCGGGCAGCGATTTGTTCACGCAAATCAGCGGGCACGGGAGCGGTGATGATGACACGGGGTTGCGACATGGTGGATCTCCTGAAAAAAACAGAACGTGCCTTATTGCACAATTCCTTCAATATCTGTTGCAAAAATGGGATGCTCGCCCGATGCGACAAGCTGCGGCATAGTGGGATGACTAAGATATCGGCAAATAATCCATGACCCGTCCTGCGGGTTCTCGACCACTTCCGCAGTGGCGCCATCTGCCAACGAGACGCGCATACCTGGCGCGAGCTCCATCAAATTCAGCGTTTTATTATCAGACATGCTTGTCTCCTTCCTTCATCGCCCAAATAAACAAAATCAATCAAAGTTCAAGCTGTACCGCTGGGACACGGACACACATATCGGCCAGGTCTTCGCTCATGATGATTTGGCATGACAGGCGACTGGTTTCCGACGCGTCGGGAACAATCTGAAGCAGGGCCGACTCCGTCATTCCTGCGGGTTCCACGCGATCGAAACAGTCTTTCTGCAAGTGCACATGACAGGTACCGCAGATAGCTCCGCCGCCACACTCGGCGACAATGCCTTCAATCCCTTCCTGTCGAGCTGCCTCCATCAAAGAGACACCCACCGCCACATCCAGCGCTTGTTCGGTGCCATCCGGCAATAAAAATCTAACTATGGGCATTAGTGGTCTCCTGGTGGTGTGTTGGCGAGGTCGAGCCCAAAGGCGCCTTGACAGACCCTATAAGCTTCATGGTCTTAACAAATTCAACGGGGCTATCCAATGCCTCGATGGCAACAAGCGAATCTTGCTGATAGCGTTCAACCAGCCAACCGTTTGCGGTTGCTGTGACGAAGTCCCGAACCTCTTGTGCGGGATTGATCATTCCCGCAATCTGCAGACGGCGTCCGTGTTGCTCTGACCAGAATGTGGCGGGACGTTTGGCAGCCGGAGGCTGCCCGACAATCGCCGCAGCGGCCGCGCGCGCGCTATCCAACGCGTTCTGCACACTTTCGACCCGTGCATTGCAGGCAAGCTCCGGGCGATATCCGCTAGCGCAATCGCCGATAGCAAAAATATTGGGTACTGACGTACGAAAATGCTCGTCTACCAAAATACCGCCGTCGCAAGCAACGCCTGCCTCCACCGCCAACTTGATATCAGGTACTGCGCCTACTGATACAAGGACGACGTCTCCTTCGTGCGTTGAACCGTCGGACAGATGCGCCTTCCAGCCACCGTTTAGCAATGATTCCCACCGGTCTATCGAAGCGTCCCGCATAAGCCGTATACCGGCCTGATCATGCATTGATTGAAATGCGGATGAGGTGTGCTGGGACACTTTGCCCGACATCAGAACCGGTGACTGCTCGAATACGATAACGCTCGAACCAAGCTTGACTGCGGTTGCGGCCACTTCAAGACCAAGATAGCCGCCGCCCACCACCAGCAAACGGCAAGCGCTGGTCAGTTTGGATTGCAATGTCAGGGCATCATCAAGATTACGCAGCGAATAAACATTCGCACCCTGCAACTTCGGCAGGGTCCGCGCCTGCGCCCCGGTCGCGACAACACAATGATCATATTGAATATGTCGGCCACTTGCGGTGATCACGCTGTTCCGTTTGCTATCGAGACCCAAGACCGGGTCACCGATAATGACTTGGATGTCTTGCTTTTCGTAAGCTTGCGGTGAACGCAGCGCAAGCCGTTTGGCGTCCATTGCACCAGAAAGAAAGCCTTTCGAAAGCGGAGGCCGCTGATAGGGTTCGCAAGATTCGGCACTTATTAGAGTAATCGGCAGCGCATACCCCGCCGTTCGCAACGCATAGGCACACTCAACCCCGGCATGACCAGCCCCGATAATCACAATACCCGACGCCGCCTGCGTGTATCCCCCTGCATCTGCAGCGCTCATGATTCCCTCGTCAAGGATTCACTGCTGAAGTGATTACTGCTGCGCAGTCGCGACTCTGTATTTTCGACGTGATTGCGGGCACACTGTCGGGCAAGCTGGGGGTCGCCGCGCTGAATGGCCTCGAAAATGATCTCGTGCTCGCGCTGAGCATCAGTACCCCGCTTCGCTTTGGCAGAGCGTGTGCGAGACACTGTCAGATTGTCCCTTAACAGACGACTTAGAAAATGGAAGAACTCGACATAGTGCTCGTTACGCGTCGCTTCGGCAATGGCGCGGTGAAAACGCAGATCGGCTTCAATACCAGCAGCGATATCGTCGGTTTCTATCGCTGCCGCCATATCATCGAGCGCATTTCGCATAGCCAGCAAGTCATCGTCATTACGGCGGCTTGCTGCCAGTGAAGCGGCCTCAATCTCGAAGCCGCGCCGCAACTCAACAATTGCAAGGATCTCGTCCAGCTTATCTTCGTCTGCCGCATGCATGCGCAAGACCGAGGGACGAGCAGTAGCCTGAACGGCCAAGCCGCGGCCTTGCTTACTAGTGACCAGACCATCGGCTTTCAGGCGCGATACCGCTTCGCGCAAGACGGTACGCGACACGCCCAGGCGGTCAGCAATAGTTTGCTCGGGAGGGAGGATCTCGCCTAGCTTGTAATTGCCGCTAGTGATCTCATTGATAAGAACCTCGGTAATTCGATCTGTCAAATTCGGTTCGACACGGGCTGTGGAATAGCCTTGCGACTTCAATAAACTCATACGGGCACCTTTACATCTGCGATCTATTTGTGTAATTATACTATAAACAAACAAAGAAGCATAAACTAAGTCTGCAATAGCGAAGAATTGTGCCGCAGCACATTGTCATATTATCGGATGAAGCGAAACACTTCCACTGTTCAGGGCACATAAGATATTCACGCAGCGCACTCTCTGGAGGAGAAACCATGGACCGTCGTACTTTATTAAAGCTTGCGGGCATTTCCGGCCTGGCCATGTATGGCCCGGCAATGGCGCAGAATAAATACCCTTCCCGCCCTATCACCATGATGGTCGGCTCAACCACAGGCAGCGCCACCGACCTTGCTGCAAGATTCGCTGCGCAAATTCTGCAAGAAAAATACAAACAAAGTGTTATCGTCGAGAACAAACCGGGAGCAGGCGGCATCATATGCATGCTGGCGGTGGCCGCCTCCGCCCCCAATGGCTATACCCTGCAGACTGGCGGCTTGGGTCACAACGTAATTCCCCCGGTGACCCGAACCGGAATCCCGGTGGATCTGACAAAGGCGATCATTCCTATTGCCCAGGCAGCCGAGTTTCTGAATGTGCTGGTGGTCAGCGCCAACCATCCCGCCCGCTCGCTGCAAGAATTCATCGAATATCAAAAAGAGAAAGTCAAAACCGGCAAGACGATTCTTTACGGCAGCAATGGCGTGGGAAGCTCTTCACACCTGACCAGCGAACTGTTCGGCATTCGCACTAATTTGAAACTGGAGCATGTCCCCTACAAAGGGGCCAGCGAAGCCCTGATCGGCACGGCAAACGGCGACCTGGACTTACTGTTCATGAACATGCCGCCTTCTTTACCCATTATCGAGTCCGGCCGTCTGCGCGCGTTGGCTGTCACCAGTTCATATCGAGCTCGTCAATTGCCTGACGTTCCCACAATGCAAGAACAAGGCATGAGCGACTTCGATGTAACGAGTTGGCTCGGTGTCTATGGCCCCGCAGGGATACCGAAAGAGATCGTCAACGAACTTTCATCGATCCTGGTAGCAGGATTCAATACCCCCCAGTATCAAGAACGATTCATTAAAGCCGGCTTCGAACCCAAGACGCGCAACGCCGAAGAGTTCGCCGCTTTCAGCCAGTCAGAGATCGAGCGCTGGGGCGATGTAGCCAAAAAAGCAGGCATCAGCATCCCATATGGCGGCTAGACCATCATTTCTCAACAACAATGAACCCACAAATGAACGAACCCTTTTATCTTGAGAACACCAACAGCACCGCTCCTGTCAGTCGGGCAGTCGGCATCAGCAGCAGCTCCATGTTTTACCAACTCGGCGCTCAGTACCCGGAGATCATCGACTCATCCGCGCCGCCTAAATCAATACAGGCTTTTGGCGACACATACACCCAGACGATAACCACCCTGCGACGCCTTTCCTCTATTCTTGCGGACTTGGGGCTGACAAAGCTTAACCTTACCAATATGCGTGTTTACTTAGTGTCGGAGGCCCCTGGAGAACGCATGGATTTAGACGGATTCAACAAAGCCTATACCGAGTACTTCCAAGACCAGGACAGGAACTATCCATCGCGTACTGTCATACAGGTTGCCGCCATGGCGAACCCTGGATGGCTGATTGAAATCGAAGCAACGGCGGCAAATTAGCAACTTGAAGAAACAAGACAAGCCGGATTCCAGATCGCACTCCGGCTTACTTGCCGCTTAT
>NZ_JBEBUX010000101.1:0-15642 GCF_040393045.1 Pollutimonas bauzanensis
ACGCCCCAAATACCGATATAGCGTGCTTCTATGCACCCCCAGTTTACGCGCCGCCAGACTAATGTTATGACTGCACTCCGTAATCACGCGCTCGATCATTTGATCATTGATATCCCGTAACGTCGCAGCTCCGTTAGTCCTAACAGAATCGCTTCCCACACCATCATGGGTCGGATTCAAATTTTCAGCCTGGTCTGATCCCGCCCCCACCATCGGTATTGCAGCCATTTTTCCAGGCGCCCCAATAATCTCTCCTGGCAAATCCTTCGCTTGAATCAGACTACCCGCCGGTTGCAGCAGTGCTAGGCGGCGCAGCACGCTATGTAGTTGACGATAATTTCCCGGCCACGCATAAGTGGTCATCGCCGCGAGGGCTGAATCTGCAAGCGTAATGGCCCGATCCGCACCGCCCAGACGCTTAAACTCATGACACAGGAATTCACGCAGGCGAGCCCGGTCTCGCAGCGGGGGCAAGTGCACATCAAAATCCTGCAGCCGGTAGTACAGGTCGGCTCGAAAGGCCCCATTTTCCACCATGGCTGACAGGTCGTGATTCGTGGCGCTGATTAGGCTGAAATCTACCGGAATGCGCTTGTCGGAGCCCAGAGGTTGCACTTCTCGTTCCTGCAATGCACGCAACAACCGGGTTTGTAGCAATAGCGGCATGTCGCCGATTTCGTCCAGGAATAAGACGCCACCGTGGGCTTCACGCAAGCGGCCACGGGCGCCTTCACGCCTGGCCCCGGTGAATGCGCCCGCCTCGTAGCCGAAGAGTTCAGACTCAATCAGGCTTTCGGGTAGGGCACCGCAATTGATGGCAACGAATGGGCCTTGCCGCCACTGGCTTTGCAAGTGCAAATGGCGCGCGAAGATTTCTTTGCCAGCGCCGGTTTCACCCTGCAATAGTATTGCCATGCCAGCATTGATGGCGTTGACCGCATGCCGCATGGTGGGTTGCAGGTCGCAGTCGATAGCGGGTAAGGCGGGCCTGGCGATTCGCAGATGGCGGTCTTTGTCGTTGCGTATCGCCGCGACAGGAGAAGGTGTGGCGACGCCCGCCGATCTGGATATCGGCGCGGCGGTTTTACCGGGCCGCAATGTGCCAAGCAGCGAGGCCCCGCTGCGTGTGTGTAGGGTTTTGGGGGTGTCGCCCAGGTTATTCCATCCGTCGATCCAGTCGTGGGCGGGCGTACCCAGTAGACCCCAATCTGTTCCCAGTAGATGCAAGGCGGCGTCGTTGGCGCCAACGATACGATCTTCTTCTACCAGCAAGATGGCGCGTTCGACGGAGTCCAGCAGCGATGCTTGACGTTGGAATACCAGTCTGTGCAGGCGGGTATCGGTATGGTCCAGAAGACGGTTGCTGATTTGCCTGGCGCAGATTTGGGCGAGGCCCATCGCGTAGGCGTGCAAGGTTGTGGCTTCGCTAGAAATATCGAGCACGCCGATGACATCGCCTTGAGGTGAAAAAATCGGTGCAGCGTGGCAGCTGAGTATCTTGTTGCATTCAAGGAAGTGCTCGCTGCCATGCACCCTGACAGGCGCTGCGTCGAACAGGGCTGTGCCAATGGCATTGGTGCCGCGCAGGGATTCAGCCCAGCTTACGCCGGGTTGAAGCGCGACTTGTTCCGCCTTGCGCAAGAAATCGATACTGCCTGTCTCTTGAAGAATGACACCGGTGGCATCGGCCAGCAGCACCACGCTTTGGGCGCTAGCCACCAGTGAGGCCAGGGTTTCGATTTCGGGCTCAGCCAACCGCAAAATATGCGCATGCTGTTCACGCCGCGCCTGTAAATCGGCATGCAACATGGGGTTGGGGTCGGCATGCAGGGCATAGTCGTTTGCGGCGCAACGTTCCCAGGAGCGCAGAATGGAAGTGGCGGTGACGCCCTTGACCTTCTCCAGCAGCGCCGGCGCCGCCAGCGGTGTAAGCGGATTCATTTCTGCTGTCTCCTGTTGCGATATGCATCACATTAGGTGTCGCGTAATCATTCCAAGGCTGTCGCATTTTGCGACAAGTATTTGTTTTTACAAGCAAATTATGCCATTAGCCAGCACTTAAGGGAACTGGCTGCTCTTATCCGCGCATAGCGTCCAGGGAAAGAGCATTGCTCGTCATGATGAGTAATTTGGCATGCATATTGCTTGATGCTAGGAGGCGGGCTGCCCAGCATAGCCTGAAGTTTGTATCCCCATATCAAGGAGACGAAAATGAATCTGACCGATCTGAAAAACTTTGGTATTGATGTCGAATTTCCCTACAAGAAACATTACGAAAACTACATAGGCGGGCGTTGGGTTGCTCCCGTGTCGGGCAATTATTTTGAAAATGTCTCGCCGATAACTGGCCAGGTATTTTGCGAGGTGCCGCGCTCCGATGCGGCTGATGTCGACCTTGCGCTTGATGCGGCACACGCCGCCCGCAAGCAGTGGGGGGAAACGTCGGCTACCGAAAGAGCCAATATCTTGTGGCGTATGGCTGACAAGATGGAGCAGAACCTGAAGGTGTTGGCCGTTGCCGATGCCATCGATAATGGCAAGCCATTGCGCGAAACCATGGCTGCCGATGTCCCTCTGGCAATCGACCATCTGCGGTATTTTGCCGGTTGCATCCGGGCGCAGGAAGGTGGCATATCCGAGGTCGACAAGGACACCGTGGCTTATCATTTCCCCGAGCCGCTAGGCGTGGTGGGCCAAATCATTCCCTGGAATTTCCCCTTGCTGATGGCTGTGTGGAAGCTGGCGCCCGCATTGGCCGCAGGCAACTGCGTAGTGCTCAAGCCTGCAGAGCAAACGCCGGCTTCAATCCTGGTATTGATGGAATTGATAGGCGACATGTTCCCTCCGGGCGTGATCAATATCGTCAATGGCTATGGCACGGAAGCAGGGCAGGCATTGGCCACCAGCAAACGCATCGCCAAACTGGCATTCACCGGATCCACGCCGATAGGCAAGCATATTCTGCATGCGGCAGCAGAAAACCTTATTCCCAGCACGGTCGAACTAGGCGGTAAAAGCCCGAATATTTTCTTTGCCGACGTCATGGACGCAGACGACGCATTTTTCGATAAAGCGCTGGAAGGCTTGGCCATGTTTGCGCTGAACCAGGGTGAAATATGCACATGCCCGTCGCGTGTGATGATCCAGGAATCCATTTACGATCAATTTATTGCACGGGCCATCAAGCGCGTCGAAGCCATTAAGACGGGGAATCCGCTGGATACCAAGACCATGGTTGGTGCACAGGTGTCTCAGGTACAAATGGATAAAATTCTGTCCTATATCGACATTGGCCGGGGCGAGGGTGCACAATGCCTGACCGGAGGCGCCCGCAATGCGCCAGGAGAAGGTCTGAGCGAAGGTTTCTACGTTAAGCCCACTCTGCTGTTCGGTGACAACAGCATGCGTGTTTTCCAGGAAGAGATCTTCGGGCCAGTGGCTGCTGTCATGACTTTTAAAGACGAGGATCATGCAATCGAGCTGGCGAACGATACCGAGTATGGTTTGGGGGCTGGCGTATGGACTCGAAATGGCACACGTGCTTATCGTGTTGGACGGCAAATACAGGCTGGTCGGGTATGGACGAACTGCTATAACCTTTACCCTGCTCATGCAGCATTTGGCGGCTACAAGAAGTCGGGCATAGGCCGTGAAAACCATAAGATGGCGCTTGCCGCTTATCAGCAAACCAAATGTCTGCTGGTCAGCTACAGCCCCGACGCACTAGGCTTTTTCTGATTCAGCATTAGTGGCCGGTCGAGCCCAGCCTTTGGTGCAGGTTCGACTGGTAACGTGGGCCTGGAAGCGGATAAACTGATAGTTATCCTTTCAGCGATATCACCGGGCTCATTATGACTTTATCGATAGACTTGAATTGTGACATGGGCGAAAGCTTCGGCGCCTGGAAAATGGGGCAGGATCAAGACATTCTTCCTTATGTCACTTCCGCGAATATCGCTTGCGGCTTCCATGCCGGCGACCCGGGCGTCATGCGGGCTACCGTGGCTGCGGCGATAAAACATGGCGTGGCATTGGGTGCGCATCCTGGTCTACCTGACTTGGCGGGCTTTGGCCGGCGCAATATGGATATCAGCCCAGACAATGCTTACGATATGGTGGTGGTGCAAGTCGGTGCGCTGGCGGGTGTTGCTGCCAGCCAGGGGGGGAAGTTGCATCATGTAAAGGCGCATGGGGCGTTGTACAACATGGCTGCAAAAAATCCCGAATTGGCGCAAGCGGTTGCCCAGGCCGTATACGATGTCGATCGTTCCCTTATATTCTATGCGCTCGCGTCCAGCGTCCAGGCCTCCATAGCACGTGAAATAGGCCTGAATGTGGCCGAGGAAGTCTTTGCCGATCGCAGTTACCAGGCTGATGGTTCGCTGACGCCGCGCAAACAGCCCAATGCCATGATTGTGGATCCCGCCGTTTCGATCCAGCAAGTGGTGCGGATGATCACTGAGGGCAAGGTTGCTGCGGTGCAAGGGGATGACGTGGTCGTTAAAGCCGATACGTTGTGTATCCATGGGGACCAGCCCGGTGCAGTGTTATTCGCGCAGTCGATTAGACAAGCCCTGAAGGAGCAGGGCATTGCGGTACGACAGGTGGCTGCACAGTAAACCGGTTCAGGGGCAATCTATGGATTCGGGGTTTCAGCTATTGTTCCCTTAGTCATGGCGGTGTCGGGGGTTGGCGGCAGGGTAATGCTTCTCTTTGTCGTCAGGATATGCACGGTGATTCCGAATACCAGGCCCCAGAACGCGCTGCCTATTCCCAAGAAACTGACCCCCGATGCGGTGCAGATAAAGGTCACCAACGCGGCTTCCCGGCCGGTTTCGTTGGCGAGTGCGCCTGCCAGGCTGTTGCCAATCGTGCCTAATAAGGCGAGTCCTGCAATCGCTGCGACAAGCTCCAGAGGGAAGGCGGTAAATAAGCCGACAACCGTCGCACCGAACACCCCCGTGATCAAATAAAAAATGCCAGCCCAAACGGACGCCATATAGCGTTTTGTGGGATCCGGGTCAGCATCTTTGCTCATGCAAATGGCAGCTGTGATAGCTGCCAGGTTGAAGGAGTAACCGCCGAACGGGCCCAGCAGCAGGCCGGTGATGCCCGTCCAGCTGATTAGTGGCGAGGCGGGCGTGTCGTAGCCATTGGCGCGCAACACAGCAAGACCAGGGACATTCTGGGACGTCATGGTCACGATAAATAATGGGATGCCAACACCGAGCAAGGCTGAAATGGAGAATTCGGGCGTCATCAACACGGGAGTGGCAGGAGTCCAGTCAAGGACTTCAAGGTGCAACAGGCCCAGGATGCCTGCGCATATTACGCCTACGCCTAGCGCCAGCGGCACGGTGTAGCGGGGCAGCCAAAGGCGGGCCAGCAAGAAAGTGCCGAACATCAGTCCGACAAGCAGCCATTGAGACTGCATGGCCGTGAATAAGTCCATACCGAACCGTATCAAGATACCAGCCAGCATGGCGGCGGCGATGGGGCGGGGTATGTACTGCATGATTTTTTGAAACCAGCCGGTAACGCCGCATATCGTTATCAAGAGGGATGCAAACAGAAAAGCGCCGATTGACTGGTTCATGCTCAAGCCTGAAAGGGCTGTGACCAACAGGGCCGCCCCCGGAGTAGACCAAGCAGTCAGTACAGGAGTCCGGTAGCGTAGCGACAAGCCTATGCAACTGGCGCCCATCCCTATACCCAACGCCCACATCCAGGAGACGAGTTCGGCTGGCGTGGCGCCTGCCGCGTTGGCTGCCTGGAAAATAATGGCCACCGAACTGCTGTAGCCGACCAGGACAGCAATGAAACCCGCCGAAATATGCGATATCTTGAAGTAGCCGCTCATGTATTGCCCAAGTTCAGTGGTGTGCGTTATAACGCATTGGTAAGGTGGTATGCTAGCATTGTGCGTTATAGCGTACAAGTACAATCTCTATCATGCAAGAATCCGATAATTATTTGTCGCAGGCGCTCAAGGGTTTGCGTAAGCAACGCAACTGGAGCCTGGATCAGGCGGCAGCCCAAACAGGCGTCAGCAAGGCCATGCTGGGTCAGATAGAAAGGGCTGAATCCAGCCCGACAATTGCAACGCTCTGGAAAATTTCCAAGGGCTTCCAGACTTCCATTTCCTATTTCCTGGAACCACCGACAGCGCCGGCCCGGGACGCAGACAACCAAGCCGGCAAGCCCGTTCAAAAGGTTTTTGCCGCGGATTCATTGCAGGTCACGCCCTTATTTCCTTATGACGCCTCCCTGGGATTCGAGCTGCTTGAGCTAACGTTGATGCCGGGTGCCGTCCGCTTGTCTGAACCGCATGATCAAGGAGTTATCGAGCATGTCATGGTGATCGAAGGGGCGATGGAAGTTCTGGAGGATGGGCGCTGGATCTTGCTGCCCCAACGTAGCGCTGTTCGCTTTGCGGCCGATAAGCCTCACGGATATCGAAACCTGACCGAACAGGCTTCAGTGTTCTATAACTTGATTCACTATCCACCGGGCTACGATAAACCCAAGGTTGGAAACTTACGATGAAGAATATTTTTCCGGATGAAGATCGGCGTCATGCGCTACAGGAGGCCATTTTGCAAGGGCAGGCCTATAAGCTAGCCCAGGAAGATATCGCATTCCTGGCAAGCGAGGATTTGCGGCCAGTGCGCATGCAGTTGGAACTACTCAAGGCTGAACATGCGTTGCGCGAACATGGCGTACGCGCGACCGTGGTTGTATTTGGCAGTGCACGCATTATGTCGCTGGAAAACGCGCAAGCCGCGCTGGCCCTTGTTCAGGAGCAGTTGCAAGCGCAACCGGACGATGAGAGCTTGCAGCGAGCCTTGGTACTGGCGCAGCGCCGGGTGAGTCAGTCGCATTGGTACGACGAGGCACGTCTCTTCGCGGAAATGGCTTCGCACGCTTTTCAGTCGGAAGGGCTGGGGGATATGGTTGTGATGACAGGAGGGGGCCCCGGGATTATGGAAGCGGCCAATCGGGGGGCATTCGAAGCCGGTGAACGGTCGATAGGGTTGAACATAACCTTGCCGCACGAGCAATACCCCAACCCTTTCATAACCCCTGAATTGGCATTGCGCTTTCATTATTTCGCGCTACGCAAGATGCATTTTCTGCTCCGAGCGAAGGCCCTGGTTGCCTTCCCGGGGGGATTCGGGACCTTGGATGAACTGTTCGAGGTATTGACGCTGGTACAGACACATAAAATGCCGCGTATCCCTATCGTGCTGGTCAATGGAGCATTTTGGCGGCGGCTGATCGATTTTGAGTTTTTGATAGAAGAAGGCATGATCGCCGCAGAAGACGTGGAATTGTTTGTGATGGTGGAAAGTGCTCAGGAAGCGGTGGCGGCGTTGCGTCAGTTTTATGCTGGTTTTCCCCCGGAAAATGCACAAGCTGTGAAGTAATTCGTTTCTTTGTTGCGCCTAAGTGTAATATGCTGTGTCATAGCTTTTCTGGTTGGCATCGATAGTGTATGGCAGGCCCCCATAAGATCATGAGCAGGCCTTTAGTTGCCCAGTGGCTTGGGCTAGGCGTTGCATTGTTTGTGTTGTTGGCGATCATCGCGGTCAATCTTTACCGTGACCATGGCCGTACGGCTCGGCGCGAGCAAGAGCGGCTGTCCACCCAGGCTAGGGTGGTTGCCGAAAATGTTCAATTTCAATTATCGACCATCAATCTTGCGCTTGAGCGTGTGCTGGAGGATATCGCCGGCGGCGACCGTCTGCTTGTGGCGAACGAGGTTGCCCAGCCCCCTTACCTTGCCGCATTGATAGACGCCATACCAGGCATTCGCACCATAGGCATACTCGATGTCGACGGCACTATGTTGGCTGCCAACCGCAAGGAGCTGATAGGCAAGAATCTTGCTTTTCGTGACTACGTCAGTACAGTCAAGCACAACCCAAACGTCGATACCCTGTATATTTCGCCGCCTTTCAGAAGCATGTTTAATCCGTATATTCTGAACATCACACGGGTAATACCTGGGCCGAGCGGGGAATTTGCGGGGATGGTGTCCATTACCCTGGATCCTGAGTATTTCAGCACCTTGATGGCTTCGGTCTTGTATGTGCCTGGTATGTGGGATGCACTAGTGCACGCCGATGGCGATGTGTTCCTGACAGAGCCCAAGCAGCATGCCCTGACAGAAAAAAACCTCGCGCATTCGGACTCTTTATTTATCCAGCACATAGACGGCGGGGAGTTGTCAACGGTATTAACTGGCCATATACCTGCCGTTAAGGCAAAACAAATGGTGGCTCAGCGCTCGATCAATCCACCCAGGCTGAAAATGGATAAGCAATTGGTGGTTGTCGTAGGCCGGAATCTAGATGACGTTTTTGCCCTTTGGCGGCACGATCTTGTATTTCGCATGGTGTTTTTCGTGCTTATTTCCACGCTTGCCTGCCTGTTATTGGCAGGGTATCACCGGGCGCAGCGTCGGTTTGATCGCGCAACGGCAAGCTCGGCGGCCAACCTCAGGGCCACACAAGAGAATTTTCAGCTGATTGTCGAAAATACCGTGGATCTCGTGGTCAAGATGGACGTCAACGGGTGCTTTACTTATTTGAATCCGGCATTTTGCGAGCTCTTCGGGGCAACGCCCCAGCAACAGTTGGGCCGGCATTATGGCCAGGAAGTGGTTGCCGCGGATCGGTCGGCGATGGATGACTATTTCGCAAGCCTGTTTCGCCCGCCTTACACGACAAGCTTTACCCAACGTGAAAAAACCGTGCTTGGCGTTCGCTATCTGCAATGGACCGCCAAGGGGCTTTTCGATCAGGATGGCGCTGTTACGGAAATCATTGCCATTGGCCGCGATGTCACTGAGCACATGCATAGAATAGGTGCGCTGGAAGATCAGGCGCATCGGGACTTTCTGACCGGCCTTGCCAATCGGCGCCATTTCATGGCATTAGGCGAAGGCGAGCTGCAGCGCGCCCAGCGCTATGGCCAACCGCTGGCATTGCTAATGCTGGATATCGACCATTTCAAGCATATTAATGATGCATATGGCCATAGGGTTGGCGATATCGTATTGCAGGCTTTTAGCAAAACTTTGCTGAAAACGGTACGGACAATAGACATTATTGGCCGCATGGGTGGCGAGGAGTTTGCCGTTCTTTTGCCTGAAACGTCCTTGTACGATGCCGTCGACGCAGCGCAGCGCTTGAAAGATGCGGTTGCTGCAAACAAAATAGCGCTCGAGAGTGGGGTGGCGCTGGGACTGACTGTGTCGATAGGCGTGGCCGCCAAACAAGAAGGGACTAGCCTGGACGTCATGCTGGATCTTGCGGACTCGGCGCTGTATCAGGCAAAACAAACGGGTCGCAATAAAGTGTGCTTTGCGCAAGAACCGCTTGTTGAAGCGCTGGATCAAGTGCGTAGCGCCTAGCTGATGGGCGGGCAATGCTGGTAATCCCTAGCTTGGATATAGGGCGTTGTCCCCTAATTTCATAGGTTGTTCAGATACCCTATATGGGCCATACAGCGTATTTGGGTAGTTTTGACAATTCTTTACGTGTAGTCTGTATCTATAGGCAAACTATTGATTCAAGAAATAGTGCGATCGAACGAGACAAAATGAATATAGATCTCGTATCAAATGAAGGGTGGGTACGACGATGAGTTATCGCACCATTATTACCGGAGATGGTATTTACGCTACGCGAGGCGGCCGACTGGCTTTCATTGTCGGCGTTGACCATGATGCAAAAACAGGCGAAATCAGATTTCGGGGATATATGCACGCCCTGCAGGGACGCGTAGTTATCAATGAGTGGCATATGTGGCGAACTGATGGACGGCTTTCCGGTGCGGCTACCGAGCACGAGTACGACGTCGTCGGAGTCGTTTAGCGCTGGCATGACAGTGGATCTACGGAACCCGTGCGCGGGTGGCGCTGCTTGTGAAGACGGTCAAGGTTGATTCAGGTACGATTAGTGCTCTTGAGCGAGTCCGCCGAATAATTACCGGTTATCTGATGAAAACGATAGAAATCAACAAAGACGTTTCCTGCGCCAATGATTTGCCATTTGTCTTGTTCGGTGGCATCAATGTTTTGGAGTCCGAAGACTTCGCCATGCGCGTTTGCGCCGAATATAAGCGGGTAACTCAAAAGCTGGGCATCCCCTATGTGTTCAAGGCCTCATTCGACAAAGCGAATCGTTCGTCGATACATTCATACAGGGGACCTGGGCTGGACGAAGGGCTCAAGATCCTGCAGAAACTAAAGTCCACATTCGATGTTCCCGTGCTAACGGACGTTCACGAACCGGGGCAGGCGGCTGCCGTGGCGCAAGTGGCTGATGTCTTGCAATTGCCGGCGTTCCTGGCGCGTCAAACCGATTTGGTGATTGCCCTGGCCCAGACCCAGCGCATCATCAATATCAAGAAGCCCCAATTTTTAAGCCCAAGCCAATTGCTCAACGTGGTCGAAAAATTCGGCCAGGCCGGCAATGAACGCTTGCTGTTGTGTGAGCGCGGAACATGCTTTGGCTACGACAACCTGGTGGTTGATATGCTGGGGTTCGATGTCATGAAAAAAACCTGCTCAGACCGGCCTATTGTTTTCGACGTGACCCATTCTTTGCAGCAGCGTGACCCGCTTGGGCTGGCATCGGGCGGGCGTAGAGGCCAGGTGCTCGATCTTGCCCGAGCCGGGATGGCCGTAGGTCTCGGGGGTCTGTTCCTGGAGTCGCATCCGGATCCCGATAATGCCAAATGCGATGGCCCTAGCGCCTTGCCGCTAGATAGACTGGAACCATTCTTGACGCAAATCAAAGCGTTGGACGATTTGGTTAAATCTTTTGCGCCTCTGGCTATTTTATGACGGCAAATAAGCGGATATAGCGATAGCTTCATCATGGCTGGGTGCGTAGCGCCCTAAGCCATTAGGGCCATTTATACATTGTCGAAAGGATGACAATATTAAGGCCCGGTCTGAGCTCGCCAGGCCCAGAGCTAAATGAAGGATGGGCATCGCGCATGGCCTTTCAAATCGTCATCACCGGCTACGGTATCTATGCGACTAAAAGCGGCAGGCTCGCTTTTATCAGCAAGACAGAACAGCACCCCGATGGGGTGCTTTATTTGGGCTATTTACTGACTATATCCAAAGGAAAAACGGAGCTTGAGTGGCATGCCTGGACGGTGGACGGGCGTTGTAATTCATATGGACATGAACTTGATATCGTCGAGAAAGTATAGGTTCTGCGTGTTATCGTTGAGGCTCCGTTCCTCATGGAGTATGTATGTCAGTCCATATGAAAAAGCGGTACCTTATGGCCACAGCCGTGGTTTCGGGTTTTCTTTTCTTGCCTGCCCATGCGCAATATGTAGGGCCATCTGGCAATACTGCCCAGCCAAGTGTGCAAAAAACGGCACAACAGGATGTGAAGTCCATTCTGGCCAATCCGGTCGACGATCAACACGTAACTTTGCAAGGCCATTTGCTAAGAAAGCAGGGGCATGAAAAGTATATCTTTTCGGATGGCAGCGGCGAGATCGTTGCAGAAATCGATGATGACGATTTCCCTTCGCAACCGGTCAACGAAAAGACTAAAGTCGAGATTATTGGTGAGGTCGATACTGGATTGCGTCGGCCCCCAGAAATCGAAGTCGACGTCATCAAGATCGTTAATTAGTCACATACTCAGGGCAAATCGAAATGCTCGCCAAGTCGATGGCGGGCGTTTTTTTATATCCGGTGTTCAGCGCGCGCCCGCGCTTCTTGCTGATCGACGGCGCGGGCCAGGGCGTAGCACTCGTTGATATGGGCGTATCCTACCTTTCTGAGCAGATAGTAGCTAATGGCGGCCGAGATGGCGCTGCCCAGGAAAGGCACATATTTGACGGCTGATTTCGTTGCAATGCGCTTGGCACCCATGCGCAGCAGCATGCTGACAATCCGGTCAGACGTCAGAGCCTTGCCGATTAGGCCGACACCCATGCTGGCCCCTCCAACAATCACTATTTTTCGTAGCTCCGGGCTTAATTCCTGGATTTGATTAGGGGTAAGTTGGAATTTCTCGTTAATGGCGGGAATGAGTTTCATCAGAATTGCAACGTCAGTTCCGATATCCAGGCCGGGTATGGGAATAACTGCTGCCCCAGCAGATAACAACCCGCGCCGGCTGACCAGCTTTTCACATTGCTTTCGGACTTTGTCCAGGTCTTTTTTTGTCCTTGCTGACATGCAGTTCCGTTTTACGCAGTAGCGTCTTTCATGGGTGGTTGATCCTCTCTGGGAGGTAGCTCGATTTCTTCCTTCTCGGGCTGAGGAACATCCTCAGGTTCCGGTACTGGTACGTTGGGCGTTGGTTTTGGCGGCTCGTTTGTGTGATCCGACATCGTAAAAGCTCCTTTCTACGTGAGTGATGCTGCATAGTGTCTCAACGTACCAGCAAACTGCATACCCGCAGAATATCAATCAGGGGTAAGTGTAATCGTCGTCTCCGTATTTGCTTGCACGGCGCTCTCGGAATAGAGCAGCGGGAAGTACTGCCCGCTGGCCCATAGCGGCGCCAAGTCCTTATAGTGCTTGCTGTTGACATTGCCTGACTGTCCGGGCGTGTTGGTCACTTGCGATGCATCCCAGTTTCCGACGTCCAAGATCATTCTGTAGGAAGCGCCTGATTGCAATTGGAAATTATCGTTATAGCTTGCAGCCAGCGGCGTAAATGCGGATCCAGCCAGTGGCCAGTCTCCGACATTGAATCTTTCTTTGCCGGCCTTATCGAGGATAGGGCTTAGAGGGTGGGTAAAGACAGCCCTGTGCAGCTTGCCCCATTGCCAGTTCTTGGGATCTGGGCCGAGCTTTTCTTTGGTTTGAGAAAACGCCTGTTTCAACGATTCAGTCAGTACGGTGTCGCGTGCCTGTGTCGAAAGCCAGCCTTCGGGCTTTTCCAGAACCTGGATTACACGTTCTACGTCGCCTTGGCCGACGAGTTTGGCCGCTTCAGGATCTAGCGCTGCCCGTACTAATGCCGTTCTCAGGTGCTTGCTAAGCCACACTTCAAACAATGCCGCTTCGGGACTTTCAACGGTTTCGTTGCCATTCCATTTCTTGAGCAGGTTTACGGCTTGCCTGGTTTCATCGTCGGTCGGTTCAGGCACATTGTCAAGCAGGGCAACCAGGCGTACTGCAGGCAGAGAAGTTGTGTCCAACTGCCAGGCCTTCGAGTCGTCAAGCGAAGAGCTATTGTTTTTGCTGATTAAGGCTTTTAAGCGCTTGGCCCGGGAATCGTTGCTCCATTCATAGCCGATGCCTTTGCTATAAGCAGGATGATCCGGCGGGATGTTGTTTTCATTGGCAGTGACAATGTAGCCCCTGGCAGGGTTATGTTCGGAAGGAAGCTCGTCCATGTTGCGATAGCCGGCCCATTCGTAACGACCATCTCCCGGTACGGGGGTCAATCCGTCCCAGTTGGGACGGATTACCGTCAAGCCGCCAGGCATCCAGGCGATGTCGCCGCTCTTGTCGGCAAAGACTTGGTTCTCGCCCGGTGCGCCCCAGCGATTCATTGCCGCGCTGAACTGATCCCAGTTTTGGGCACGCATGTAGTCCATCGATCCAAAGTAGGGGGCCATGCCGAAGTCCAGCCACGCTGCGCGCAACGCCCAGGCTTGGTTACTGTCATCCTTTTTGTACAGCAGCGGGCCATGCCGGGAGAAGACGATGTCTTCCTTGCGGGGTTCGCTTTCGCCTTTGACTTCGATTTCTTCGGTGATTACCTCGAACGGCTCCCAGCGGCCTTTGTATTTATATTCTGATTTGTTATCGGGATTTAATTCGTAGCCGTAGACGTCTTCCTGATCCATGTAAAAACGGGTCAGCCCGAATCCTATGGTGCCGTTATGGCCGATCGATATGCCGGGCAAGAATGGTTCACCGGCGCCAATGACGCTCAGGCCGGGTGCGTTAAGGTGACTGATATATCGCAGGCTGGGGGCGCCGTGCGACCGATGCGGGTCATTCGCGAGAATAGGCCGCCCGGTTGTTGTTCGTTCTCCGGCTATGACCCAGTTGTTGGATCCAAAGCCTCGCGCAGTATCGCTGTTGAAATCAATGACGTTGTAAAGCAAGGCAATATCGCTTTTCTTGGAGGTAGTCGCTTTGATGGTCTTTTTTGAGAACTTCGGTGTTGCCGTGGCCAGATCATAGGCATTCTTCAGTTCGGTGAAGGGCACATCGCAGGGATCCAGTCCGTCGGCGAGCGTCGGATCGGTATTGGGTACCGTTTCTCGACGTAACCAATCTACGCGAACAGGATCGTTTTTGACTTTGCAAAACACCTCGGCACGGTCAATTTCATTCTTTGCATTGAGAGTCAGGCCATGATGCCGGATGCGAACGATGTCTTCGGCCTTCCATTTGGATGGCTTATAGCCCAGCATCTGAAACTCTTCGGACAACAGCGACGTGTCTTTCTCGGTCTGATCGATATAGGCATTGACGCCTGCGACGAACGCTTCCGCTACCCGTTTCGCATCGGAACCATAGGCCAGCCATTCCCTGTACATATCGCCGCGGAATAGCACGGCGCGCGCCATGCGGTCCCCCTCAACATAAGCAGGCCCAAAATCCTTGGCCATTTCGCCAAGACCACGTTTGCGCCATGTGTCGATCTGCCAGAGGCGGTCGCGGGCCGCCATGAAACCTTGTACGTAAAAGGCATCGTAAAAGGTATTGGCGTAAATATGCGAAACACCCCATTTATCGACTAATACGCGCGCCGGCTTTTCGATTCCGGCCGTCGTGTAGTTTTCGTCGATGTCATTTGCGGTTTTTGCGTGGAGCGTACTGGCCCCAGTCACGGTGATTCCAAGGCCGATGGCCAACGCTATAGCGTGCAAACGATGCGTTCTCACAGATGCTCCCCTCATGGTGACAATGAATTGTTATTTGATTTAAGAAGAAGGGTGTCATAGAACCAGACAACAATGTCTGACCGTGTGTAACGACCTTTACAGGAACGCGAATTGCTGATGCGCTACCTAGACAGCCATGACCGAGGGCCAGACCATGGATCGCCGCTTTCTTGACGATGGACGCAGTAATCGCCAGCGAATGCTGGCCGGCGATCTTTATATCGCTGATGACCCGGAATTGAAAGCCGCATCCAGGCGGGCCATTGAACTCGCCCATCGATACGGCGCAACGTTTGCCGCCGATCCTTGCGCAGCCCGGCAGATTCTTGATGCGCTGCTAGGTGCGATTGCAGCCGATGCGCAGATCAGGCCGCCGCTGTACGTGGATTACGGATTCAATATTTCGATTGGAGCGGGCACTTTCATCAATTACGGGCTGGTTGCGCTGGATGTGGCGCCGATCAGGATAGGAAAAGACGTACAAATAGGGCCGAATGTGCAGTTGCTTACGCCTACGCATCCAATCGATCCGGAGGTCAGGCGGTGCAAATTGGAGGCCGCACAACCGATTTCTATTGAAGACAATGTGTGGCTAGGTGGCGGGGTCGTGGTGCTGCCCGGTGTCACGATAGGCGAAAACAGTGTGATCGGCGCGGGTTCTGTGGTGACCAGGGATATCCCGCCGAATGCCGTTGCCGTGGGGAATCCGGCACGGATAATCCGAACCGCAAATCCCGTCGACGACAA
>NZ_JBEBUX010000102.1:0-15525 GCF_040393045.1 Pollutimonas bauzanensis
CGCGTGCCAGGTCGTTAGCATCCGGGTTTCTTTTTCCTGGTCCGCGTGCCAGGTCCTGGGAGGGGATGTTTTGCTCCTCGTTGACGGTTCGGCGCCGTGCGGCGCCGAACATCGCATCGCCCCGCTCGTTCGCCCCTCCGGGCTGCCTTCGCGTGCGTCTCGCTCGTCACCGAAAGTCGCTGCAACATCCCCTCCCAGGACCTGCCCCGCTGCTTCATGGAAGTTCGATACGCTGCTGGGACGGCCTGCGTACTTGGCATTTTTGAGTAAGACGGCGACTAGCGACCGAGCAAACGAACAGGCGGCAGACGGCGGGCATGCCGCAATAGCCACCAGTACTATCGCCATCGCAATCGCCACCATCACCACGACCGTCACTTATACCTGCCTCGATGTCCGAGTGCCCCGGCTGGCGGGGCGCGGAGGACGAGCGCATGAGTTCTTCTGAACTTGCGCTGGCCGGCAAAAGGATGCCAAGCACACCGCCCGTCCCAGCGACCTAGCGAATTAGCCTAACGCAGGCGTGGCTGCGGTGATGGGGATATGTGCGACGTTCGGGGCCGCCAGCGGGCCGGACGCGAAGGGAGCCCCGTACGGGGTGGACGAGCGAGGCCGCGCTGGTTCGGCGCGCAGGGCGCCGAATCGGGCCACGAGGAGCGCATATCCCCATCACCGCAGCCACGGCGTGTAAGGAGAAATAGCAAGATCACAGAAACGGTGTGTTAAGAGTAAATAATCAAGGCCCGCAGCAGCAAAACCATCAGCCCGGATGCGTCATATCCATAGGCACAATCCACGCATCATATTGCTCCGCCGTCACGTACCCCAACGCCAGCGCAGCCTCACGCAAAGTGGTTTGTTCCTTCTGCGCCTTCTTCGCAATAGCCGCCGCCTTGTCATATCCAATATGACGGTTCAAGGCCGTTACCAACATCAGGTTCTTTTCAAGGTTATCGGCAATACGTTGTCGATTCGGCTCGATCCCCACCGCGCAATGATCATTAAATGCCAGGCACGCATCGCTTAACAACTCAATGCTTTCCAGAACGTTATGAACCATGACTGGCTTGTAGACATTCAACTGGAAATTACCTTGCGTGCCTGCGAATGCGGTTGCCGCATCATTGCCGAATACTTGCACGCACACCATCGTCATCGCCTCGCACTGAGTAGGATTTACCTTGCCCGGCATAATGGACGACCCCGGTTCATTGTCGGGTATGAATAGCTCGCCAATGCCGCAACGCGGCCCGCTTGCCAGCCAGCGTACGTCATTAGCCATTTTCATCAATGCGCCAGCCAAGGTGCGTAGCGATGCGGAAACGCTTACCAGCGCATCATGAGCCGATAAAGCGAAGAATTTGTTATCCGCCGAACGGAATGGCAAGCCGGTAATTTGCGCGATATAGCCCGCGGCAACGTCGCCAAAACGTGGATGCGAGTTCAAGCCCGTGCCCACAGCCGTACCGCCTATGGCCAGATCGTAAATGCCGTGCAGGTCTGCCTGAATCCCATCGAGGGCGAAATCAATCTGCGCTACCCAGCCGCCGATTTCCTGGCCCAGCGTTATCGGTGTTGCGTCTTGCAAGTGCGTCCGGCCAGTTTTAACGACCGTATCAAACTGTTCTGCCTTGCCCGCCAACGACTCGCGCAGCTTGCCTACCGATGGGAATAATTTGCTGGCCAATTCTTGCGCCACTGCGATATGCATGGCCGTAGGAAAGGTATCGTTGGACGACTGGCCCCGGTTTACATGGTCGTTAGGGTGTACTGGCGTTTTGCTGCCAAGTTCGCCACCAGCCAATTCGATAGCGCGGTTGGCAATCACCTCGTTGGCATTCATGTTCGATTGTGTGCCCGAACCAGTCTGGAATACCACCAACGGGAACTCATCATTCAGCTTGCCGTCGATAACTTCTTCCGCCGCCCTGACGACGAGGTCAGCCACGTCGCCCGGAAGTTCGCCCAGCTCTGCATTAGCCTGCGCCGCCGCCTTTTTCAAAATACCCAAGGCCGTGATGATTGGAGGCTGCCACTTGAAACGCGAAATGCCTATCGGGAAATTTTCAATTGAACGTTGAGTTTGCGCCCCCCAATAACGTGCAGCGGGAACGGCAACTTCGCCCATGGAATCGGATTCTATGCGGGTGGCCGCCATTTCATGCTCCTGGTATCAAATAATTGAAAATGCCTCGTGTAAGGTCATCATCAACTATACGCCTTCAGGTCAAATCTAGTCGCAAACGCTAGAAGCGTTCGGCCCACACGCTTGCCACATCCAGCATTCGGTTGGCAAACCCCCATTCATTGTCAAACCAGACAAAGATATTGGCGAAGCCATCGCCATTGGTTCGGGTCTGGCTACCATCGATAATCGCCGAATGCGGATTGTGATTGAAGTCAATGGATGCGTGCGGATTATTAGAATACGCCAACAGACCAGGACAACGGTTGGCCGACTCTATCAGCAACGCGTTCAGCGTATGCGGCGAAACATCTTGCCCAAGCTTGACCATCAAGTCAATCGCCGACACGTTCAATATAGGTACACGTATGGCCTTTGCCTGCACCTTTCCAGACAACGCTGGCAACAAGCGCTCTACCCCCTGGGCTAGCCCGGTTGCCACCGGAACAATCGACTGCATGGCCGACCGGGTACGCCGCAAGTCGGCGTGGTGGTAGCCATCGATAAGCGGCTGATCGTTCATGACCGAATGGAGTGTCGTCAGGAACGCGTGCTCTATGCCATATGCGTCATGCAGAATCGAAAGGACGGGCACAATGGCGTTCGTGGTGCAGGAAGCATTGGAAACAATGCTTTCCTTACCTGTGAGCTCTGTGTCGTTAATGCCAAAGACGACGGTAAAGTCGACATCATGCGCACTATTTCCTGGGTGTGAAACCATCACACGCGGACAACCGGCATCGATGAAACGCTGAATATCGGCGCGGGTACTGTACTGGCCAGAGCATTCCAGCAATATGTCGATGTCCAGTCTTTCCCAGTCCACGTCTTCGGGGCTGGAGGCATGGCTGACCTGGATTTCTTTGCCATTGACGATGAGGCAATCGACCCCTTGCTCAACCTTGCCGGGGAAAATGCCATGTGTAGAGTCGAACTGCGACAAGTAGGACATGGTCGCAAGATCGGCAGGCTCATTGATGGCTACGATTTGAAAACGATCTTTCAGGGGTGACTCGTAAAGCGCCCGCAAAACGCAGCGGCCAATGCGGCCATAGCCGTTAATTGCAAGACGTAAGGGGCGACTCATGTAAAACACTCATTAGTAATGTAGTTGAATGACTCGTCACTTTACTACTTTATGTCCGGCTTATACCGGCCGCCCGTCATCATAACGGCGGCTTCCGGAACCAATCCGCCAACCGCCGTTTACAACAACCCGCTTTTACATTGTCGGCATGATGAATTCATTACCTTTGGTAATGTTTTCCGGCCAGCGTTGCATGACGGATTTTTGCTTCGTATAGAACCGTACGCCTTCTTCGCCGTATGTATGCATATCGCCGAACAGGCTGCGCTTCCACCCGCCGAAACCTTGCCAGGCCATGGGTACCGGAATCGGCACATTGACGCCGACCATGCCAACCTGGATACGGCGTGCAAATTCACGCGCTGCATGCCCATCGCTGGTGAAGCAAGATACACCGTTACCAAACTCATGCTTGTTGACCAAGTCAATCGCGGCGCCCAAGTCTGCAACATGTACGCAAGCTAGCACTGGGCCGAAGATTTCTTCTTTATATATCCGCATATCGGCGGTGACATTGTCGAACAGCGTGCCGCCGACATAGAAGCCATTCTCGTGTCCTTCGACCTTGTGGCCGCGACCGTCCACCAACAGATCGGCGCCCTGCTCCACGCCAACGGCAATGTAGTCTTCAATCCGCTTCAACGCCTCTTTGGTCACCACTGGCCCCATCTCGGCGTCCAGATGCATGCCATCCTTGATCTTCAACGTCTTGGTCCGTTCTATCAGCGCCGGCATTATTTTCTTGCCTACGTCGCCCACCAGAACTGCCACGGAAATCGCCATGCAGCGCTCGCCCGCCGAACCGTAAGCGGCGCCGACCAAGGCATCCACGGTGCGTTCGATATCGGCATCCGGCATGATGATCATGTGATTCTTGGCGCCGCCCAGCGCTTGCACCCGCTTTCCGAAGTGAGCGCCGCGCTCGTAAATGTACTGGGCGATGGGGGTGGAACCGACAAAACTTATTGCCGATACATCGGCGTGTTCAAGCAAACCGTCGACCACGACTTTGTCGCCCTGTAAGACGTTGAATACACCGTCTGGCAAGCCAGCCTCTTTGAACAGCTTGGCAATCAACAGGGAAACGCTGGGGTCGCGCTCGCTAGGCTTGAGAATGAACGTATTTCCTGTAGCGATAGCCATTGGAAACATCCAGCACGGCACCATACAGGGAAAGTTAAACGGGGTAATGCCGGCAACCACGCCCAAAGGCTGGCGCATCGTCCAGTTGTCGATACCATTGGCAACCTGTTCGGTGTAATCGCCTTTCAACAACTGCGGAATTCCGCAGGCGAACTCGATAACATCAATGCCGCGTGCGACTTCACCTTGCGCGTCAGTAAACACCTTGCCGTGTTCAGCGGTAATCATCGCCGCCATTTCATCGGTGTGATCATTCATCAAGCGCAAGAACTTGCTCATGATGCGAGCGCGTCGAACCGGCGGCGTATCGGCCCAGGCTTGCGATGCAGCCTTGGCGGCGGCGACCGCTGCATTCACGTCGTCAATTGTCGACAGCACCACTTGGCGCGTTACTTCGCCGGTGGACGGATTGAAAACATCTTGTTTACGGCTACCGGTAGCGGCAACAAGCCGGCCGCCGATAAAATTCACAATCTCTGTTTTGTCGGTATAAGCTGCCTGCCCATTGACGGGGGTTGCCACCGCATTCGCGCTTTGCTGATCTTTCATTGCTCTCTCTACTTGTGCATGGGAATAAAAAAAGTATAGGCACTAGTCCCCTGCTTAACAAGACCGTTTTACTGGATACATTGTTTAATTTAATAGACAATAGAGAAATGAAAGAATATAAGAAAGAATTGCTGTGGTCGCACATTTACTGGCTGGGCATGCTGGGCGCCACAGGCAGCTATACCGCTGCAGCCAAACGCCTGGGCGTAAGCAAGGGCGCTGTCAGCCTGCGCATTACAGAACTGGAACAAGTGTCTGGCATAGCACTGGTGCAGCGTACGACACGCAGCGTTCGCCTTACCGAAGCAGGCCGCAGCCTGGTTGAAAACACACAGCAAGCCTTTACCGCCATTGAACAAGGGTTCGACAGCATCCGCGACTTGGCCGAAACTCCCCGAGGAGCAGTGCGCGTCACCGCACCGGTCGCACTGGGGCGGCAGAAAATCATTCCTCTCATCAGCAAGTTCCTGCAAGCCTGCCCTGACGTTCGAATCGAAATCGAGCTGTCGGATCGCCTAAGCTCCCTGGCTCAAGAAGGCTACGACCTGGCCATACGCCATACCAACAATGTGCCGGAAACCCATGTAGCCTGGCTCTTGCAAGCATCCAAAACCTTGCTGGTCGCCACCCCTGCCTACCTGGCAAAACACGGTACGCCCAGAACGCCCGAAGACCTGGCTTCGCACAATTGCCTATATTACTTGCGTTCGGCTGCCTCCCCCGCCTGGAGCTTCTCTCCGGTAAAACGCGACAGCGAGCGCTATAGCGTGGCTATAAAGGGCAACTTCTGCGCCAATAATAGCGAGGCGCTTCGGGAGCTGGTCATGGCCGATCAGGGCATCGCCTTGTTACCCGATTTCACCTCGCAGGAAGAGGTGGATGCAGGACGTTTAACGCCTTTACTTGTCAATTGGAAGCCGGTCGGCGTATTTGGCGATGCCATCTACGCCATACGCCCCTATAGCGCCTATGTACCCCGGGCAGTCAGGGCATTTGTCGAGTATTTGAAAGGCGAACTGCAGACCAGGACATCAGCGTAGCTATACCTTATCAAACCCGGACAAATTTCAATGTTTCAACGGCACGGGCAAACCGGGCAATTTCCTGCTCTTGGAATGATTTCATTTCATCGGGATCAAAAGGCATGATCTCGCCAGAGGTATTAAGCACAAACTGTCTGGACTCGGGTTCGTTCAAAACGTCCAGCATATTGCTCGATAGCGTATCAATAATATTCTTTGGCGTTCCTGCCTTCACCCATAAGGATGTCCAGCTGTAATGGACGGCGTCCTCGTACCCTTTTTCAACAAGCGTCGGTACATCGGGCAGTTCGGGATGGCGCTGGGTACCTGTAACGGCAATTGCCCTAACTTTTCCCGACTTGATAATCTGCACCGTTCCTGGCGTGTCTATCACCGCAACATCCAGCTGATTACCAATGACATCGCTGGTGGTTTGAGACAAGCCCTTGTAGGGTACGTCTTGCCATGTAAATCCTGCTTTATCTAAAAAAGGCGCTACAGCAAGTTGATAGCCGGCCGAGTAAGTGCCCATATTTAGCATAGGCGTTTGCTTGCCCCGGGCGACCAAGTCTTCCACAGACTTGATTGGCGAACTGGCGGGGACCACGATGACCGCCATTGATCTGGTCAAGCCGCAAATAGGCACGACATCACTGACGGGATCATAGGCAAGTTTTTTGTAGACGGACACATTCACAGCCATTGGCGAATTACTGCCGAGCAAAATAATGGATCCGTCCGCGGGCACTGATTTAGTCGATTGCACGGCAATAGCCCCGCCACCGCCGGGTTTATTCTCGACGATGACTGTCTGTCCGAGCTTATCGCCAAGCTTCTTGCCGAAATATCGTGCATACACGTCAGAACCGCTGCCCGGACCAAAAGGCACATACAATTTAATGAGCTTATCGGGATAGGCGGCGCTATTTGCAAATGCCTTGCCACCCAACATGGTGGCCGGAACTGCAGCCAAGGCTGCCTGGAATAGGCGCCGACGAATCTTGTTCATTAGTGTCTCCTTATTCTATTCTTCGAAATCGTATCCCTCCATGCTAATGACAAGCTACCTCGTTGTGTTATAGCGATATCACAACGCCGATAACTAAAGGTAATACAGTGCGTAGCGCCCCGCACGAGCCTAAGAGGGGGCTTATTTAAGTTCTTGTCTTACTATTTCAATGAAACGATCTACATCGGTCGATGTTAAATCGAACTTTGACCTGATCAAGCTGACTGCAATCGGAATTTCTTCGATCAAAGGCCTGACAACCACATCATTCCACAGATTCTCGGCAACAGAAAACTGATCGACAATGGCTATACCTACGCCTTGCCGCACCAGTGAGCAAGCCAGTTCGGCGCGAGGCACTTCTATGGTCGGAACGATATTGCATTGGTAACGCTCAAACGCCGACAGCATAAGCTGGCCAAATGGAATGTTGCGCGAATAAAGAATCAGGCGCTGATCCACGAGATCATGCAACGATATTCTTGCTTGCCGAGCCAAAGCGTGATGCGCAGGAATAGCGCAAACCATTCTTCCCTTTATCAACGGTTCTATATGAAGACTGGGATTTTCAATTGGCAAAACGGTGATTGCCAGACCTGATTTTCCACTGAGCAGTTCCAACGGAACGTCCTGGATCAGGGTGGTGTGAAAATGAACCTTCATGTCGGGATATTTCGTCAAAAACGTTGCAATCAGCCTTGGGACCAAGCTTAAGCCCAAGCTGGGGCTGCTACAAAGGCTGACCATACCAGACGGTTGTCGAATCAGATTCTCAACGAAACTATCTACCCTAACGGCCGAATCATAGACCTTCTTGACCTCCTCAAAAAGGCTTAACGCCTGGGCCGTTGGTATCAATTTTCCGCTCACACGGTGAAACAGCTTCAAATTGAGTGACGTTTCGGTATGAGCCAGGAGCTTGCTAACTGCGGGTTGCGAAATGAAGAGCATTCTCGCTGCTCCGCTAACCGACCCAGCGATCATTACCGCCCGGAAAATTTCCATTTGCCTGAGCTTAAAGCGCACTTTTTTCTCCACAAACAACTTTGAATAACGTTTGGTTATACAGCAAGTCAATATGGCATGGATCCAGAGCTGAAGACTGCCTTAGACTGTCATTCTGCATTTCGGCCAATAGGCTGACTTGGATTTATCAATCACGGATGGTGACATAGAATGCGTATCGGTTTTATTGGTCTCGGCCAAATGGGTTTCCCAATGTTTGGCAATTTATCCAAACAACATGCAAACACCATAGGATTTGACGGTTCTCCCGAACTCAATACCAAGCTAAGACAAACAACTTCACAGCACGGTTTGAACATTGCCTCTTCATTGCTCGACTTACAAGATGCAGATGTCATCATCACCATGTTGCCGCATGGCAAGGCCGTTCGAGCATGTTTGTTTGAGGGCGACAATACGCTTGCGCTCGTTACCAGGCTCGCAAAAAAAGCGATCATTATCGACATGAGCTCCAGCTCACCACTGGACACCATAGAACTTGCCAGCGACTTAAAAAATCGAGGTATGAGTCTGATTGATGCGCCGGTGTCGGGTAGCGTACCCAAAGCCGCGGCGGGTACGCTGTCCATAATGGCCGGGGGCGACGACGAGCTCATCGAATCAGTAATGCCCCTACTAGAAGCCATGGGCAAGACCATCATCAGAACCGGAAAGGTTGGATCGGCCCATGGAATGAAAGCCCTCAATAACTACGTATACGCAGCAGGACTTTTAGCGGCAAGCGAAGCTCTAATGCTAGGCAAGGCACTGGACCTGAACCTGGATACGCTAGTTGATGTTTTGAACGCGTCAAGTGGCCGAAATGTCGCGACGGAAACAAAACTCAAGCAGCATATGCTCGACGGCGGCGATTTCAAGGCAGGATTTGGATTGCACTTAATGGCAAAAGATTTAGGTATTGCCCACGGCTTGAATACGCATGCGGGATTCACTCCTCCGCAGCTGACACTTTGCTATGAGCTCTGGCAGGAGGCTTGCCAACAAATGCCATCCATTGCTGACAACACAGAAATCTATCGATTTCTAGAAACAAAACTCCAACTACCGCAGCACGCATAACCATCTAATTCAAGGACGAACGACATGCTTATTGAAATCAGGAAGAAGGCGCTTACCATTGAATCTGTCTACAGCGACGGAGGCCCTGCAGTAGAAACGCCGCTATTAAGTGCAGTAGCGTACGCCGTCGTCAAGAATCCGTTTGCGGGAAAGTATGAACCAAACTTAATAGACTTCATGAAAGCGTTACGTTCGGTCGGCCTTGATTTAGCGACACAGCTTGCTCAAACATTGGGTAAAGATGCCGTAGAAGCTTATGGTAAAGCCGCCATCGTCGGTGTGAATGGCGAAGCAGAGCATGGCGCGGTATGGCATGAGGCTGGGGGTTGGGCGATGCGCGAGGTTTTAGGCAATCCCAAAGCGATGGTCCCCGCATCACAAGTCACAGCGTCGGCTGGTTTTCGCCTGATCATGCCCTTGCATTACATTCATGCGTCGTATGTCCGCAGCCATTTCAACTCGATTGAGGTCGGTGCCGTCGACTCTCCGCGGCCAGACGAACTGTTGTTTGCGTTGGGCATGGCCACAGGAGGCCGCCTGCATTCGCGTCTAGGGGGGCTATTGAAGGAAGAGGTTTCCGCTCACGACGGCCAGCGTTGACGCAGAACTTGAAACCTGCCTCGCCTATGCGTTAAAACGTAACGGAAAACCCGCCGTCCACCACCAGGATATGTCCGTTCACATACGACGCCGAAGGCGAGGCCAGGAAAACCGCAGCCCCGGCAATCTCATCAGGGTCGGCCCACCGGCCCAGTGGGTTGCGGCCCACGACGATAGTGCTTTTGACAGGATCATTAACCAGGCCTGCGTTCGTTTCGGTGGCAAACGTACCCGGCGCTATGCCGTTACTGGTAATTCCGCAATGGCCATACTCGACTGCCAACGCCCGTATCATGCCGCTTAGCCCCTGCTTGGCAATAGGATAAATGGCATCGCCTGGCCGTGCCAGCTCGCCGGCGATTGAAGTCAAAGTGATCAGACGCCCCCGAAGAGCGTTTGCTGCCATGGCGCCCGCAGCCAATTTCGACAAGTGGACGGCAGCAATCAGGTCGACATTGATCAATTCGACAATGTCGTCCAGCGATGCTTGCGCCAGCGGCTTGCGGATACGGATCCCGACGTTATTGACCAGGATATCGGGTGTGCCGACATCCTGGCATAACTGCTCGAAAGCCGCAGCCTGCTCCGGCAATTTACCAATATCGCTGACATGGGCATACGCCTGATAACCCTGGCTGGCCAGTCCATTCACCACCTGCGCGACCCGATCGCCATTGCGACCGTTAATAATGACGCGTGCTCCGCTGGCCGCATAGGCCTTGGCAATAGCTAACCCCAGGCCCTGGGTCGAACCCGTAATAAGAGCAAGCCGGTCTGTTAGAGAAAAGTCCGGCGCGCGGCATGTGTCCATTATTGCGTAGCCTCTTGCGTGTTCTCTTTGATAGCCATGGCGCCCGCCGGCTTGCCAGCCAGCCATAAACGCGTGCAATCGCTTGCTCGTTGACGCAGGTAGGCAGGTGCATTGCTGCATGCCTGCTCCAGGGTCACAGGCCCTGGAGCCAGGCTGAAGGCCGCGGTGATGCCTGCTTTATATAACGCTTCGTAGCCGTCACCCAAGGCGCCGACCAGGGCAACCACAGGAATGCCGTGGCGGCTTGCGTATCTGGCCACCCCGGCAGGTGTCTTGCCCAGCAAGGTCTGGGCATCCATGCGCCCTTCCCCGGTAAACACCAGATCAGTACCCTGCATTGCATCGTCCAGGCCGGATAACTCGGCAATCAGTTCGACACCTGGCCTGAAACGAGCGTTAAAGCAGGTTTTCACGGCAAAACCTAGCCCGCCCGCAGCACCCATGCCTGGCAGGTGTTGTTCGTCTTTGTTCAATTGATCTACGCAAATTTGCGCGAAATGCTTAAGTGCGGCGTCCAGCGTCGCCACGTCGTCAGACGAGGCGCCTTTTTGGGGGCCGAAAATAGCAGAAGCCCCGCGCGGCCCACACAAAGGGTTGTCGACATCGACAGCAATTTCAAAGTTGACATCGGCAAGACGGGCATCCAGGCCTTGCAGCGAAATGCTGGCCAGTTGTTTCAACGCCGCACCGCCCAAGGGGAGTTCATTACCCTGCCCATCAAGCAGGCTGGCGCCCAATGCCTGAAGCAAGCCTGCACCTGCATCATTAGTGGCGCTGCCGCCCAGACCCAGCACAATGTGACGCGCACCTGCGTCCAGCGCTTGCCGGATCAATTGGCCGACACCGTAGCTGGTTGCCTGCAGTGGCCGACGTTCGGCTGCGGGAATTTGTTCCAGCCCGGCTGCGGCCGCCATTTCTATGAAGGCGCTACCATTGCCCAGCCAGGCCCAACTGGCCTCACATACCTGGTTATTGGCATTCTGCACTTGCGCTACACGCCTTTCGCCGCCGGTCGCCACAAGCACGGCGTCCAGCGAACCTTCACCGCCATCGGCCATAGGCACGCACACGATATCCGCATCGGGCAGTACATCACGCACGCCATTTGCAATCGCCTGGGCAACGCCCCATGCGCTTAAGCTCTCTTTGAATGAGTCGGGGGCAATAACAACACGCATACTGTGTAAACCTTTAATTTATAGCGCTTTCGCGGGGACGACTACGTTACGGGGAGTGCCTTCGTAATACGCTTCGATGTTCTGGATGAGTTGATCGGCCAGCGCCTGCACTGCCTCATCGCTGGCCCAGCCCACATGCGGAGTCAGAATGAAATTAGGCATGTCCAGAAGCTGCACCACGGGGTGCTGGTTATCGGGCGGCTCGGGTGTCGTCACATCGAACCCAGCCCCGCCAAGCTGGCCTGCGCGCATAGCTTGTACCAAAGCCGCGTCGTTGACCAAGCCGCCCCTTGCTGTATTGATCAATATCGGCTTGCGTTTCATCTGGGTGAATTCTTGCGTACTGATAAGGTCGCGGGTTTGGTCGTTAAGCGGGCAATGCAAAGTAATCACATCGCTTTCGGCGAGCATCTGCTCGAACGGGACATACGGACTGTCTTGTTTCGTCGCGCCTTTACGGCCTGCGAACAACACCCGCATACCCAAGGCGCGGCCGATAGTGGCCACGGCCTGGCCCAGCGTACCTTTGCCCACAATACCCAAGGTCGAGCCTGCCAGATCCTTGATGGGGTAATCAAAATAGCAAAATTGCTGCGCGTCATACCAGCGCCCCGCCTTGACCGATTCCCGATACGCCACAATACTGCGGCGCAACGCGAAAATAAGGGCAAAAACGTGTTCAGGCACCGTATTGATGGCGTATCCACGTATGTTGGACACGACGATGCCACGGGCGGCACAAGCTTCCAGATCGACGTTGTCAGTACCGGTTGCGGCCACGGCCACCATTTTCAATTGAGCAGCCTGTTCAATGACCTCGTGACGTAAAGGCACTTTATTAGTAATGACGACGTCGGCACCGGCAATACGCTGCGCCACCTGATCGCGACTTGTTCGTCCGTATACCTTCAACTCATGCTTGAAGGATAATGGCCGCAAGACGGTTTGCGGAGAAATGGTTTCCCGATCCAGAAAAACAACTTGCAAGGGGCGCTCGGCCATACGACATCCGTCCTTTAAGTAATGTGATTGCCGCACATGGACGGCCTATCCGATATAGTAATAGGATTCTTTACCAAACGATGAGTCTAGCGCAGTCTGCGCTACAGGAATCCCATTTATGCTTATAAACCGGCTGTACCGAATTCTTCCAAACCGCTTAGCCATGACCGGCGATACGCCAGCAGTCAGTGCCCCTCCGAAAACCTACCCCGTAAAAGACTTTTTCCGCAATCCCGAGCGAGGTTTTTTCCGCCTTTCGGATGACGGAGCTATGCTGGGTTTTATGGAACCGGTCAGTATCAACGGTCAGGCGCCCCGCATGAATGTATTCGTCCAGGCGCTCGAAGGCAGCACACCCATCGGGCAACAACGACGGCTGACCGAAGAGACCGAACGCGATATCAGTCAGTACTTCTGGAAAGGCTCAGACACCGTCATTTATGAAAAAGACTTCAACGGCGATGAAAACTTTCATGTGTTGACCGTCAACGCCACCACAGGCAAGCTGACCGACCTGACGCCATTTCCCGGCGTACGCGCAAGCATTGAAGACGATCTGCACGACGATCCCGAACATATCCTTATCAGCCATAATCAACGCAACCCTGAGGTTTTCGATGTATACCGCGCCAACATACATACTGGCGAGCTAACGCTGGTAGCCGAGAACCCCGGCAATATTGTAGGGTGGCAAACCGACCATCAGGGGCTGGTGCGCGCGGCCATCGCCAGCGACGGGCTGCATAGCACGCTGTTATACCGTGAGGCCGAAGGCCAGGACTTCCGTTCAATAATTACAACCGATTTCCGTACCGTCGTCAGTCCGGAATTCTTTACTTTCGATAACCAGAAGCTTTATGCGCTAAGCAACAGAGGACGCGACTGCCTCGCACTGGTTACCATCGATCCCGCCCAGCCCGAACTCGAGGAACTGATTTTCGAGGTTGACGGCATTGATTTGGATGGTGCAGGCTATTCACGCTTACGCCAGGTCCTGACTATGGCCACATATCAAACCGACAAACCAAAGTATCATTTCTTTGACGACATCAGCGAGCAACGCCTTGCCCGCGTCCAGGAAAAATTGCCAGGCTACGAAATCGCCTTGCAAAGCGGCACACGCGACGAAACCAAATACATTGTTGCCGCCTACAATGATCGTACGCCCGGCAGCCGCTATATCTATGACGCCGATGCCAATACCCTGGATAAGCTGGCGGATATCAACCCTGCGCTCCCGGAACACGATATGGCCCCCATGCGGCCTATTCGATATCAGTCCCGCGATGGGTTGACCATACATGGCTACTTGACTCTACCGTTGGGCCGCAGCCCGAAGAATTTACCTTGTATCATCAATCCGCATGGAGGACCGTGGCTGCGTGATGGTTGGGGTTTCAATTCCGAAGCGCAATTCCTGGCTAATCGCGGCTATTGTGTCTTGCAAATGAATTTTCGCGGTTCCACCGGCTATGGACGACGATTTTGGGAAGCCAGCTTCGGCCAATGGGGCCTGGCCATGCAAGATGACATCACCGATGGCGTCCAATGGCTAATCGCACAAGGCATTGCCGACCCGGCCCGCATCGCCATTTATGGCGGAAGCTACGGCGGCTACGCAACATTGGCGGGTGTTACCTATACGCCGGACCTATACGCAGCAGCGGTGGACTACGTAGGGGTCTCCAATCTGCTTACCTTCATGAACACTATCCCGCCTTACTGGAAACCCATGCTGACCAAGATGCACAGCATGGTGGGCGACCCGGCGGTCGATCACGAGCGCCTGGTGGCGACCTCGCCGGCCTTGAACGCCGACAAGATCAAGACACCGCTATTTATCGCCCAGGGCGCCCACGATCCGCGCGTCAATAAAGACGAAAGCGACCAAATGGTTGCCGCGTTACGCTCGCGTGGCGTCGACGTAGAATACATGGTCAAGGAAAACGAAGGGCACGGTTTCCATAACGATGAAAACAAATTTGAATTCTACGAAAGTATGGAAGCCTTCCTCAGGCAGCACCTGAACCCCTGATCATCTACTTTCTTGCCGCGGCCTCTCCCGGGCCAACCGGCATTTTCTCTTGGAGACAGCAACAATGAAGTTATATTACTTACCCGGCGCCTGCTCATTGGCTTCGCATATTGTGCTCGAGTGGATAGGCAAGCCTTACGAAACCCAGGTTGTTGGGCGCGACGAACTAAAGCAACCGCCCTATCTTGCGCTTAACCCCGCTGGCGCCGTCCCTACCCTGGTCGATGGCGACTTTGTCCTGACCCAAAGCGCTGCCATTCTTGAATACCTGGCGGAGCTGAGCCCTGAACCTGGCCTACTCCCCGAGAGCCCGCGCGAACGCGCCGAAGTGCGCCGCTGGCTAGGCTTTTGCAATGCCGACCTGCACCGCACTTTCGCTCTGATATTCACCGCTGGCTACTACACCGATAACGCCGAATTCCAGCAGCAACTGGTCTCCAAGACTGAGAGCAAACTGGTGCAATTGTTCAGCATTATCGACAAGCAGCTGGAAGGAAAACAATGGATCACCGGTACGCGCTCTATTGCCGACCCCTACCTGTACACGATTTTGCGCTGGGCCAGAGGTAAAAAAATCGATATTACCAGTTTGAAAAACCTGCAGACGTTCTTCGCTGGCATGGAAAACGACGCTGGCGTTAAGGTAGCCCTGCAAGCTCAAGGCCTGTCTTAGCGCATTTTCGGTTCAAGTGTTTACGGGACATGAATGAGGTGGCGCTTGCATCATGGGTGCTTTCGCGACGTTGTCTGGTTCTGGTGACGTTGTCCACGGTGGTTAGTGGGCTCGTCCAAGCTTCGCTCATGCAAAAAGGCGGGTGT
>NZ_JBEBUX010000103.1:0-15511 GCF_040393045.1 Pollutimonas bauzanensis
CAAATAGGAAATATGGCGCGGCAGGAGGGGCTCGAACCCCCGACCCCGGGCTTAGAAGGCCCGTGCTCTATCCAGCTGAGCTACTGCCGCGCGATTCACTGCAGAGCGCGCATTTTAGCGCGTCCTGCTGAAAACCGGAAAACCCACTATATTCGGGCACTTGCACGCGATAGCTGCCTTTACCACGGCACTTAGTACCCATTACGCGACATACTTACATTACGTAGCGCAAATCGCGAACCTCAATGCTACAGTTTCTTACGTGCCAATAAAAACCAATCGAACATCAATGACTTTTTTATCTCGACCGCTGAAACACTGTCTTCAAATCATTGTCCTATTTAGCGCCATATTAATGGCCAACTCGGCCTCAGCCGGCATCACTTACAAGCTGGACCGCCCGCAAGCACTCGCCGGCGAAACCGTCCAGATCACCGGGCTCCTCTTTAACGATACCGATTCAGCCATCTCGTGGAAACCACCCAAAAGCCTGGTGCTTCAATGGCGGAATCAAGATGGGCACTCCATACGCAGCCTGGCCTACCTGGCCACGGCAAGTGCACAAACCAATGTGCCAGTCAACAACTTCGTCAAATTCATGTGGCGTGCAGTAGTACCTACGGAAGTAAAAGGCTTGCAGGCGGTCAATATCGAAGGGGAACCTATGTTGCTGGCGCTGGACACCAGCCCGCTTGAAAACAGCCTCATTTCCGGAACCCCGGCAACTGGCCCTGTTGTCGATGCCGGAGCCGCGCGCGACGGCCAGCAAAGCGATCCTGCCCTACCCGCCAACGTCGTTGCCGCCACCGGGGCCTCTGTTACGCAAGGTCCGGCAGTAACCTCCGATCGCCTGGTCAACCCGCCTACCGCATTCGATAATTTCCGCAGCGCCATTTCACCGTACGAACCTATTTACTTTGACTTCGGCAATAATGACGGGCGAAACGCACGCTATCAGGTCAGCTTCAAATATCGGCTGTTCACGCCCGACGATCCGATGAATCCAAGCTTCGAAGACAACATCTATATGGGCTACACCCAAACTGCCCTATGGGATCTGCATTCGGACTCCCATCCTTTTGTTGACACCTCATTCAAACCCAGCCTTTTCTGGCGCAAAGACGCTTTGTGGCAGTCCCCCAGTAAGGATTGGTTCTTAGGGCTTGCAACAGGTGTCGAGCACGAGTCCAATGGCAAGGGCGGCGACGACTCGCGTTCGCTGAACTTCGGATATATCCAGCCAGAATTCAATTATCGGTTTGACGGCGGCAGCACGCTAACCTTTGCGCCGCGCTTCAAGGCTTACTTTAAAGTCGACAATAACCCCGACTATGCCGACTACGCTGGCCACGTAGACTGGAAACTGCGGTGGGCGCAAGACAATGGTCTGGTTTTAACGGGCATGTACCGCCAGGGGCAAGAAAGCCGCAATACGACCCAAATAGAAGCGGCCTGGCCGCTGCGTCGCACGTTCCTGAACATGAACGGTTACCTGCATGTGCAGTATTTCAAAGGCTATGGGGAAACCTTGCTGGGTTATAACCACAAAAGCGACTCCCAGGTGCGCGTGGGAATTTCGCTGGTTCCTTAAGACAAGCCCCCCAACTACCGCCGGATCACGCACCCTTGCCGCCGATCCGGCGGGACCGCGCAGTTGACAAGTGCCCTGTGCTTGCGGCCAGGCTCTCGCCATCGCTATCACATGCGTCGATCAAGAACTGCCTGAAAATATCGGCCAGGCCGCTGGGTTCCTTGTCTTTCGGCCATAACAGACCAACATCCATGGGCGCAATAGCGTCGCTAATCGGAATCGCCATGATCTTCTTGCCTTCCAATGACCACGGCCTATACACAAGATCAGACAAAATAGACACGCCAAAACCATAAGCGACCAGCCCGCGCAAGGCCTCAAGCGAACTGGTGCGCATTGCTATCTTCAGCTTGGCGTCACCCTGCCCCCAATGCCGAAGAGCGGCTGTGTCAGCATCGTCTACCGTCAGCAATATATAAGAACATTGCTGGACGTCATCCAGCGTTACCGACGCTTGACGTGCCAGTTCGTGGCTCGCCCCTACCCATACTCTACGACGGGACCTTACCAACATGCGGTGGCCGTAGCGCTGCCCGACATCGATATTGGACACTAGCCCTATTCCGAGATCGATGGTGCCATCCGCCAATGCCCGCTCCAGCGCGGCCCTATCCATGTCGACCAAATCGATTTCAACTTGGGGATAGCTGCGCTTGAAACGACTTAACAAATCCGGAAGAAAGTAACCCAGCACGGTGTAGGTGGCAGCCAGGCGTATGGTTCCCGTTGCGGTTTGCGGCAGCAGGCTGGCATGCCGCATGGCATCGTTGACCGAATCCATGACGTGGCGCGCATGATGAAAAAACACTTGTCCTTCCGGTGTCAGTACAACACCATGCGGAAGACGCTCGAACAAACGCACTTTCAACTGGCTTTCAAGGCTTTGCACCGCGCTGGTGATTGCCGATTGCGACACATTCGCCGAAACCGCCGCCGTGGAAAACTGTCCCGAGGTGGCGGCGGCGATGAAGTACCGAAACTGTCGTAGCGTAACTTCACTCTTCATCTGTTTTTTTAATATCTGTTAGCTGAAAAATTGATTTTACGATAGCACGATTACTTCATACACTCCGAATATAAATTACTCGAACGGAGACAGCCAAAAATGAACGCTCCCCTTGATCAGGCGGTGCGAGCAGCGCTCGCCAAGGTATCCCTTGAAGACAAGTACACACTAGACCAAGGCCGTGCTTACATGAGCGGGACGCAAGCCCTGGTGCGCCTTCCCATGTTGCAAAAGGCGCGCGACCAGCGCGCCGGGCTGAATACGGCGGGCTTCATTTCCGGCTATCGCGGCTCTCCTTTAGGTGCGCTGGATCAGGCTCTATGGAAAGCGAAAAAGCATCTAAGCGACAACGACATTGTCTTCCAGCCCGGCCTTAACGAAGACCTGGCTGCGACCTCTGTTTGGGGAACACAGCAAGTCACCCTTTACCCCGACGCCACCCGCGACGGGGTTTTTGGCATGTGGTACGGCAAAGGGCCGGGCGTGGACCGCTCTATGGACGTGTTCAAGCACGCCAACTCGGCCGGCACGGCCCGCCATGGCGGCGTGCTGGTGCTGGCTGGCGACGACCACGGCGCCAAGTCATCGACCGTCGCGCATCAGTCCGAACATGCCTTCCAGGCCGCGGGCATTCCAGTACTTTACCCTTCCAACGTACAGGAATACCTGGATTACGGGCTACATGGCTGGGCAATGAGCCGTTACTCGGGCTTGTGGGTAGCCATGAAATGTGTCACCGAAGTGGTCGAATCCACCGCTTCGGTAGACATCGACCCCGATCGCGCCAGGATCATTATTCCTGAAGATTTCATATTGCCGCCCGATGGCTTGAGCCTGCGCTGGCCTGATCCCCCGCTTGCCCAGGAAGCACGCTTGATCGACTACAAATGGTATGCCGCTTTAGCTTACACCCGGGCCAATAAGCTGAACCGCGTCGTGATTGATTCACCGCGTGCGCGCTTTGGCATCATGACAGCGGGCAAGGCCTACCTAGATACGCGCCAAGCCCTCGCCGACCTGGGCCTGGACGAAAGCACCTGTGCCCGCATAGGCATACGTCTGATCAAAATCGGCTGTGTCTGGCCTTTGAACGCGCAGGATGCGCGGGAATTCGCCACCGGCCTGGAAGAAATCCTGGTTGTCGAAGAAAAGCGCCAAATCCTGGAATATGCACTGAAAGAAGAGCTATACAACTGGCGCGATGATGTACGTCCGCGGGTCTACGGCAAGTTCGATGAAAAAGACAACGCTGGGGGAGAATGGTCCGTCCCGCGCGGCCAATGGCTGTTGCCGGCCAGGGCCGAACTTTCACCTGCGCTGATCGCACGTGCTATTGCCAAGCGGTTGGAAAAAACCGACTTGCCCGCCGAAGTGCGCGCCAGGATCGCCACGCGCATCGCCGTTATCGAAGCCAAAGATCGCGACATGCAGAAGCCGTCCATCACCACCGAGCGCAAACCGTGGTTTTGCTCGGGCTGTCCGCACAATACATCCACCAATGTCCCCGAAGGCTCACGCGCTTTGGCAGGCATAGGCTGCCATTACATGAGCATCTGGATGGACAGGAAAACAGAGACATTCAGCCATATGGGCGGTGAAGGCGCAGCATGGATAGGCCAGAAGTCATTCACCACTGAAAAGCATGTTTTCGCCAACCTGGGCGATGGCACTTATTTCCATTCAGGTGTGCTGGCAATACGGGCCGCTATTGCGGCCAATGCCAACATCACCTACAAGATTCTTTACAACGACGCTGTCGCTATGACGGGCGGACAACCCGTTGACGGTATCTTGAAAGTCACCGATGTGATTGCCCAGGTTCATGCCGAGGGCGCGAAGAAAATCGTTATCGTCACCGACGAACCTGACAAATACCAGGGTGTATCGCTGGTGGGCAATCCCCCCGTCTACCATCGCGACGAACTTGACCGCGTACAGCGCGAACTGCGCGAAGTCGAAGGCACGACGGTGCTCGTCTACGACCAGACCTGTGCCACCGAGAAACGGCGCCGTCGCAAGCGCGGCACCTATCCCGATCCAGCACGCCGGGTGTTCATCAACGATACCGTATGCGAAGGTTGCGGCGATTGCTCGGTCAAATCCAATTGCTTGTCGGTCGAACCACTGAATACGCCTTATGGCACCAAACGCAAGATCAACCAATCTTCTTGCAATAAAGACTTTTCGTGCGTCAACGGGTTTTGCCCCAGCTTCATTACGGCCGAAGGCGCGCAGCTTAAAAAGCCCAAGCCGCAAGCGACAGATGCGAACGGAGCAGACAACAGCAAGCTGCCCCAACCCTCATTACCCAGCATCAATGGCAGCTACGGAATACTGGTTACCGGGATTGGCGGCACAGGCGTAGTCACCATAGGCGGCCTGCTGGGCATGGCCGCCCATTTGGAAAACAAGGGCGTTACCGTACTGGACATGGCCGGCCTGGCGCAAAAAGGAGGGGCGGTGCTAAGTCATGTACAAATCGCGGCCCACCCCGAAGACATCCATGCAACGCGAATTGCTACAGGCGAAGCCCAACTCATTATCGGTTGCGATGCAATAGTCACCACGTCGGCTGATGTGTTGTCCCGGGCGCAAAAAGATGTGACTCGCGCAGCCGTCAATAGCGCGCCTATTCCCACGGCCGACATCATTCATAATCCCAAGTGGCAGTTTCCCGAAGCCGCCGCCACGCAAGACTTGGCCGAAGCGATAGGCCAAGCCTGTGAGTTCCTCGATGCCAATGCTCTGGCCATCAAGTTATTAGGCGATGCCATCTACGCAAACCCCCTGCTGCTGGGGTATGCCTGGCAAAAGGGCTGGGTGCCTCTGTCGTACGAAAGCCTGGTTCGTGCCATCGAACTGAACGGCATCATGATAGAAAAAAACCTATCTGCTTTTGAATGGGGTCGGGCGACAGCACACCATGGCGCCAATGCTGTTGCACCAGACCTGGGTAAAAAAGTGGCGGCCGCTACGGTTATTGCCATGCCCGAAACACTGGATACGACAATAGAACGCAATATTCAGTGGCTGACGGACTACCAGAATGCCGCTTACGCTCAGCGCTATCGGGACGCAGTGCAATTAGTGCGTGAGCGCGAAGCTGCGCTAGGGGCAGGAAAATCATTACGCCTGACGCGTGCGATAGCCAAGAACCTGGCCAAGCTAATGGCCTACAAGGACGAGTACGAAGTAGCCCGCCTATACGTCGATCCGGTATTCACCGAAAAGCTGCGCGCGCAGTTCGAGGGGGAACCCGGCAAGGATTACCAACTGCATTTCCATCTGGCGCCACCCTTGTTTGCCAAACGCAATGACAAGGGCCAACTCGTAAAGAAAAAATTCGGGCCATGGATCATGTCGGCATTCAAGGTATTGGCGCGCTTGAAAGGCCTACGAGGCACCGCTTTCGATGTGTTTGGAAAAACCCAGGAAAGGCGCCAGGAACGTGAATTGGTGCGCGAGTATTTTGATCTGGTGAAGGAACTCGCCAATAACCTTACCGAGCATAACCTTGCAGCAGCTATTGAATTGGCGAACCTTCCTGATGACATTCGCGGATTCGGACATGTGAAGGAAAAGAACTTGCTGGCGGCACAGGAGCGGCGTGATACGTTGCTAGCAAACTACCGGAATACGCAGGCCCGATTGCGGGTTGCTTAATATTGGAAGCGCCGGATCATGCATCGTTGATGCCGGTCCGGCGCAATGGAATCACAACGCCAAATATGACCGCCTGATCTCGTCATTGTCGACCAACTCCTGCATGCCGCCGCTATACCGGAGGACGCCTTTTTCCAGCACATAAGCGCGGTCTGCAACCAGCCGCGCAAAATGAATGTTCTGCTCTGATAACAACACGCTGGCGCCCCGCTTTTTCAGGGCCAGGATCATGTCGACCATTTGCTCCACAATCACCGGGGCAACGCCCTCGGATGGCTCATCCAGCAACAACAAATAGGGATTCCCCATAAGGGTTCGGCCTACCGTCAACATTTGCTGCTCGCCCCCGCTCATGGCTGACGCGGGCCTGTCCAGCATCTCTGCCAAGTTAGGAAACAGCGCATAAATCGCTTCATCGGTCCAGTTCAATCCAGGACTTCCATCTGGCCATACCCTATCTGCCTGACGGCCAGTCATCAGATTTTCCCTGACGCTTAATTCGGTGAAAATCCGCCGATCTTCAGGCACGTAGCCCAATCCCAAACGGGCGATTTCATAAGGCTGCCGCTTCTCTATGGCGTGCCCCATGAACTGCACCTGTCCGCTGCGCTTGGACACCAAACCCATGATGGCCTTGAGCGTCGTGGATTTCCCCGCCCCATTCCGCCCCATCAGGGCCACCACTTCGCCGCGGCCGACCTGCAAGCTGATATTGTGCAGAATATGCGCGGCGCCATACCAGGCGTTCAGGTTGCTTAGCGACAGCAAAGGCGGCGGCAGGGGTATACCTTGTTCTTGATTCATGATCAGGCATCCCCCGGCGCCAGGTCTTCAAAGGTCTTGCCCGTGCCAAAATAAACTTCCTGCACTTTGGGATGGGCCCGTATTTGTTCCGCGCTGCCTTGCGCGATCAGTTGGCCGCGCGCCAAGACGAGAATCCGGTCCGCATAAGCGAAGACGACGTCCATACTATGCTCGGTAAACAATACGGCCATGTTGTTTTGCACGACCAGACGTTTCACCAACGCGATCAAGGCATTGCGTTCTGCCGAAGCCATGCCTGCTGTTGGTTCATCCATCAATAACAACCGGGGCTTGCCTGCCAGACTCATTGCCAGTTCCACGCGCTTGACGTCGCCGTAAGCCAATTCGCTGCAAGGGCGGTCCACCTGCGTCGCCATTCCGACCTGTTCCAATAACTGGCGGGCCTCGTCTTGATAACGCCCCGCTGCCGAACGCCAGAATGAATAGACCTTGCGACGATGCGACAACAATGCCATCTGGACGTTTTCCATAACGGTAAGCGATGCAAACGTGGCCGCGACCTGGAAAGTCCGCCCTATTCCCAATTGCGCAATATGGCGTGATGACCTGCCCAGCACTTCGCGGCCATCGAACACGACAGAACCGGAACTGGCCGGCAACTGCCCGCCCACCATATTGAAAGTCGTTGACTTGCCCGCGCCGTTTGGCCCTATCAGCGCCAGCAGTTCGCCCTGCTTCAAATCGAAGCTAATGTCCTGGACGGCAGTGTTGCCGCCGAAGCGCTTGGTCAAATGGTGAACAGAAAGCAGACTCATGCCCGGTGCCCCCTGCTTTGCATCAACCCGCCGACATAACCGGCAATACCTTGCGGGAATGCCAGGACGATCAACAAAATGACAGCGCCAAATAGTGCGCGCCAGTATTCAGTGATGCCCACAAAATAGTCTTGCAACACAGTAAAGCTGGCGGCGCCCACGACCGGGCCAAACAAGGTTTGTATTCCCCCCAACAACACCATGACCAGACCATCTACCGACTTGCCGACAGTAATCACTTCGGGAGATGTGCTGCCTTTGGAAAAAACATACAGCGCGCCCGCCAAACCAGCCAGTAGCCCAGCCACAATAAAGGCGGTCCATTGCACACCCTTGACGTGTATGCCAATGGCATCGGCACGCAAAGCAGAATCGCGCGTTGCACGCAAGGCATAGCCAAACGGGGAAAACGCCATGCGCCGTACGGCATAAATGGCCGCCAACACGACAGCCAGTACCAAATAATAGTAGGCGTCTCCGGCCAGCCATTCATTTGGCCAGATCCCGATAATGCCATTGGACCCACCGGTAACGGCATCCCACTGATACACAATAGACCAGACAATTTGTGCAAATGCCAAGGTGAGCATGGCCAAGTACACCCCCGATAGACGAATACAAAACCACCCGAACACCGCGGCCGCCACACCTGCCGCGAAAGGAGCGGCAAGCATCGCCCCGCCCATGCCTATGCCGACGGACTTGAACAGCAAGGCTGCGCAATAGGCGCCAATGCCAAAGTAAGCGGCATGACCAAAGGATGCCATACCGCCCAGGCCCATCATGAAATGCAGACTGACGGCAAACAACACCGCAATCATCATGTCCTGGGCCAATACCGGTGCGTAGGGAAACGTAGCCGACAACATGGGCAGCGCCGCGAATACGGCCACCAGCACCACGGCCATCCACTTGAATGCCGCCCCCGCCGGGTGCAACGGCGCTTCGGGCGTGCCGGTATGGCGTATTACGGCCAAGGGTTTACCGCGCAAACCCCAGGGACGAAACACCAGCACAAAAGCCATGAATATAAATTCGACCACCAAAGTCAGCTTGGGAAAAGCGATACTGACGCCTGCAATCTCGATAACCCCCAAGGCGACACACAAGGCCTTCAATTCGGCAATGATCAGGGCGGCCAGATAAGCGCCGGGAATAGAGCCCATGCCGCCTACCACCACAACAACAAAGGCATCCCCAATTACGCTCAAGTCCAGCATCAGGCTGGCGGGCTGGCGCGGAATCTGGATCGCGCCGCCCAGACCCGCCAGAAAAGCGCCTAACGCGAACACGCCGGTAAAGAGCCATGCCTGGTTCACACCGAGGGCGCCAAGCATCTCACGATCCTGGGTCGCCGCCCGTACCAGGGTTCCCCAACGGGTTCTTGTCAGCATCAACCACAATACAAGCAATACCGCTGGGCCAATAACGATCAAGGCCAGATCGTACACTGGCAAATAGCGGTCGAATATCTGTATGGAACCGCTCAAGCCCGGCGCCAATGGCCCCAGCAAATCGTCCGGTCCCCACAGCCACAGCGCGGCATCGTTGAACACCAGCACCAGCGCAAATGTCGCGAGCAATTGGTACATCTCGGGCGCTTTATACAGGCGCCGCAACAAGAGAACCTCGACCACAACCCCCAGCGCGCCCACGACAAGCGCGGCAGCCACCAGACTGGCCCAGAACCCGTAAGGGCTCTGCCCCCATTGCTGCACGATGGAATACGCAATGTATATGCCCAACATATACAAAGAGCCATGCGCAAAATTGACAATACGGCTGACGCCGAAGATCAGGGAGAGGCCTGCGGCCACCAAAAACAAGGAAGACGCCTCAGCCAGGCCGTTCAGGAACTGAACGATAAAACCGGTAAAGTGCATTGTTGATTACGGCGCCCGATGGCGCCGCGTTCTATGAGGAATCAGTTAGCCGAGGCAGGTCGCCATTGCTTGACTTGTTCATCGGTGGGCTGAACAGTGGCGCCGTCTACATAGTGGAAATTAGTCATGATGCCCTTACCATCTTTGACATCCAACGTGCCAACATATGCGCCCATGGTGGACTGGTGGTCAATTCCCCGATACACGATGCGGCCAAACGGCGTGTCGACCTCGAGTTCCTTGAAGGCCTGAATCAGGGCTTCGGTGTCCGTTGACCCCGCTTTTTTTATACCCGCAGCCAGCGACAGGATGGCGTTGTACCCCACTATGGTTCCCAGGCGCGGGTAATCGTTGTATCGATCCTGATAGGCCTTCAAGAACGTGTTGTGTTCTGGCGTATCGATGGCATACCAGGGATAGCCAGTGACCACCCACCCTACCGGCGTTTCAGCGCCCAGGGCATCCAGGTATTCCGGTTCGCCCGTCAACATACTGACCACTGGCAAGTCTTTGAAGAAATTGCGCTGCGTTCCAGCACGCACGAATTTAGACAGGTCTGTGGCGAACAATACATTGAACATGGCCTCGGGCTTTGCATCGGCCAAGGCTTGCACAACGCTCCCGGCGTCGATCTTGCCTAGAGGCGCGGCCTGCTCGGCGACGAATTCGACATCCGGCTGGGCTTGCTTCAGCAAGGTTTTGAAAGTCGCTACCGCCGATTGCCCGTACTCATAGTTGGGATAGACGATCGCCCACCGTTTTTTGTTCATTTTTACGGCGGCCGGAATCAGCATGGCGACCTGCATATAGGTCGAATTGCGCAAGCGATACGTGTAGCGATTGCCATCGGCCCAGACGATTTTATCGGTCAAGGGTTCGCTGGCCAGGAAAAATACCTTCTTGTGCTTGGCGAAATCGGTGACGGCCAGACCAATGTGCGACAGGAATGTGCCGGTCAACACATCGACTTTGTCTCGGGCCAGCAACTCATCGGCAGCACGGACTGCATCGCCAGGATTGGAGTTGTCGTCCCGAACGATAAGTTCGAGCGACTTGCCATTGACACCGCCCGCCGCGTTGATTTGTTCTACGGCAAGTTCCATGCCCTTCTTGTATGGCCCCAGAAAAGCCGGCTGGGTTTTATAGCTGTTGAGTTCGCCTATCTTGATGACATCCTGCGCCCAAACCGACGAGGCTGTCATGACCAGGGCTGCGACACCCAATAATTTTGCATACACCTGTGGGGAGTACATATAGGATTCCTGTGCTGAACCGTACAAAGAATAAAGGCAATAAATTGTACGCAATATCGAGGGCAAAGGCCTTAAGCCATTACACTAACTGACTCTATCGTTTTTTACGCCCCATTCATGCGCGACTTGACCCTGATTTTTATCGTATCCAGCCTATGCCTTCTGACGCTAAGCCGATGCCTGCTCGCGGCATGGCAATGGCAGCGTGTGAAACAGGCTGGCGGCATGCTGCCTATATTAAAAGGCGGCTTGCGCATCGATGCCAACCAGATCGCCATTATTGCAGGCATTCCTGCCGTGCTCGCCCCTTGGCTGGGGCATTTTCCGTTGGCGACGGCAATTACCGGCTGGTGGTTCCTGATTACCTGGCTGCTATTGGTGCTGCTGGAAGTCTCCACACCGCAATTCATTCATGAATATGATACGCGTCCGAACAGGCTGTATGTAGAATATTTGAAACATCCGAATGAAGTCTTCGGCATGCTGTGGAAGGGCTATAAGGCTGTTATTTTCGGCGCTGTCGCAGTGCTCGCCCTGTTCGCCTGGCTAGGCTATGCACTGTTTATCAATGTACCGGCCGATACTCCCATGGTGTGGTGGTTGCGCCCCCTGGTTAGCCTCGCAGCCGCTGCTGCAACCTTTCTCGCGATACGTGGAACGCTTGGCCATCGCCCTATCAACCCCTCAACCGTCGCCTACTGCGGCGACAGCATGCTCAACACCTTGCCGTTGAACTCGCTCTACAGCGTCACCTATGCTATTTACAGCATGAAAAATGAACGCTCGGCGGAAGATGTATACGGCAAAATGCCTGCAGACCAGATGCACAAAATAGTCAAGGAATGCGCTCACCTGGAAGAAGGCACTCCCGACATCCCCACTCTGCACACCCATGAACCCAGCTCAAAACGTGCACGGCCGCTCAATATCGTCATGATTGTGCAGGAAAGCCTGGGTGCGCAATACGTCAGCAACCTAGGGGGCGCCAACCTGACCCCATGCCTGGATGCGCTAGCCAAGACCGGTTGGAACTTCACACGTGCCTATGCAACCGGCACGCGCTCGGTACGCGGACTTGAAGCCGTCGTTGCAGGATTCCCGCCCACGGTATCCGATGCCTCCTTGCGGCTTTCCGGTGCGCAAAGCAATTTCTTCACCATGGCGCAGGTGCTTAAGCAGCACGGCTATCGTTCGCGCTTTATCTATGGCGGAGAAGCCCACTTCGACAATATGAAAAGCTTTTTCCTGGGTAACGGTTTCGACGATCTTTACGACCTGCCCACCTTCAAGAACCCAGCTTTCGTCGGTACTTGGGGCGCCAGCGACGAAGATATGTTCGATAAGGTACACAGCCTGCTGGACACCTCAGACGATCAACCCACCTTCACGCTGGCGTTTTCCGTCAGCAACCATTCTCCCTGGGAATACCCCAGCGGCCGGATCGACCCTGACGGCGACCCGGCAACTGTAGAAAATACGGTGCGCTATGCAGACTGGGCAATAGGCCGGTTTTTCGATCAGGCCAAAGAGTCGGACTATTGGGACAACACGGTTTTTCTGATTGTGGCGGACCACGACTCCCGGGTTGGCGGGGCCAGCCTCGTACCGTTGCGGCACTTCCATATCCCCGCATTAATCCTGGGCGCCGATATCGCACCCCGGCAGGACAACCGCCTGATCAGTCAAATTGACTTGCCTGTCACCCTGCTGTCCCTGATGGGTTTGCGTACCGAGCACCCCATGATAGGCCATGACCTGACAAAACCCGGCGGCGGGCGCGCCATGATGCAGTACGGCGAAAACTATGGCTATTTGAAAGGCGACAGCCTGGTGGTACTGGAACCCCATCGCGACGCCACCCAGCACCAATACCAGGCGCCCGAAACCTATACCCCCGTGCCTGCGGATCCGGCTCTGGTAGACGAGGCCTTGGCCCATGCTTTATGGCCAAGCTGGGTATACCAGAACCAGAGCTATACCCTGCCTCACCTACGTATCAATAGCTAAGGCGTCAGGGCAAGCCCCCCGAAGTTCAGGAATGAGTGATTCGGGTGCCTAATACGGCAAGAAATTGCGCCATCCAGGCGGGATGGGCTGGCCAGGCCGGAGCCGTAACCAAATGGCCATCGGTATGGGCCTGGTCTATGCCGATTTCCGCATAAGTACCACCCGCCAGGCGCACTTCGGCCGCGCAGGCCGGATAAGCCGAACAAGTGCGCCCTTTCAGTATCCCCGCCGCGGCCAGTATTTGCGCCGCATGACACACCGCCGCTATTGGCTTTTTTGCCGAATCGAACTGACGCACTATTTCCAGCACCCTGTCATTCATGCGCAAATATTCCGGCGCGCGCCCCCCCGGTATCACCAAGCCATCGTAGTCATTGACATCCACCTTATCGAAATCGTGGTTCAACGTAAATCGATGGCCGGGCTTTTCGCTATAGGTTTGCGCCCCTTCAAAATCATGGATGGCAGTAGCAATTGAATCGCCTGCCTTTTTATCCGGGCACACCGCGTGCACTGTATGCCCCACGGCTAGCAAGGTCTGAAACGGCACCATCGTTTCGTAGTCTTCAGCGTAATCGCCGACCAACATCAACAACTTCTTGCCCATGATCTGCCCCATCCTGATTTTATCCAGTGAGTAAACCCGCCATTGCGACGAGCTGGCGGCCATGCCGGCGACCCTGCCAGCGTCACTCATCTTCGATCCAAACGAGAGAAAAAACAAGAGACTTTGGGTTCTTACAATATGCTGAATTTAGCTAACTGCGCGCAAAATAGACAAAAGATTTAACAAAACATCCTTATAATCACTTTTTTATTACTGGAAGCATTCTAATGGAGTTGCTGCTTGACCCCACCATGTGGGTCGGCTTGTTGACACTAGTCGTCCTGGAAATCGTTCTGGGAATCGATAATCTGATTTTTATCGCCATTCTGGCGGACAAACTTCCGCCTGAACAACGCGACCGAGCCCGCGTCATAGGTCTGTCACTTGCGCTTGTCATGCGCCTGGCATTGCTTTCCGCCATATCCTGGCTGTTCAAGCTTACCGAACCCTTATTCTCTGTTGGCCCCCTGGCATTTTCGGGGCGCGACCTTATCCTGATCGTTGGCGGCTTCTTTCTGGTGTTCAAAGGCACCATGGAAATGCACGAACGCGTCGAAGGCAAAGCGGCGAATCTGTCCGGCTCTCGCATGTATGCGGGATTCTGGGTGATCGTCACGCAAATTGTCGTCCTGGATGCCGTGTTTTCGCTGGATGCTGTCATCACCGCCGTAGGCATGGTCGATCATCTTGAAGTCATGATGGCCGCCGTGATCATTGCCATCGGCATCATGCTGGTTGCATCCAAGCCCTTAACCCGTTTCGTCAATGCCCATCCGACCGTTGTCATTTTGTGTCTGGGCTTCTTATTGATGATTGGCTTTGCCCTGATTGCGGAAGGCTTTGGATTCAAGGTGCCCAAGGGCTACCTGTATGCCGCGATCGGCTTTTCAGTGGTCATCGAAACCCTGAATCAAGTTGCAAAGCGCAACTTGATGAACCTGGATTCGCCGCGCCCTATGCGCGAGCGCACCGCTGAAGGTATTTTGCGCATGCTGGGCAAGCGTCCGCCATCCAATGATGAAACCGGCAACCACGTCGCCATGAGCCAAGGCGATATGCCCTTTGCCGTGGAAGAACGGAACATGGTCAGCGGGGTGCTCAGGCTGGCAGATCGCAATGTGCATTCCATCATGACCCCGCGTACCGACATTACCTGGATAGACCTTAACGACGACCCGGAAGCCATACGCAAGGAAATCAGCGGTTCGCCTCATGGTTTCTTTCCCGTATGCCGCGGCTCGCTCGATGACATTGTCGGCATAGGCCGCGCCAAAGACATGATCGCAGATCTGATCATGAACAAAACCTTGAACGAAAAAGGATTCCGGCCAGCGATTATCGTGCACGAAACAGTTCGCATCCTCGACCTGATCGAAACGCTCAAAACGGCGCGCGGGCAACTGGTACTCGTCATTAATGAATTCGGCACGGTTGAAGGGCTGGTAACGCCCATCGATGTATTCGAAGCTATCGCCGGCGACTTCCCCGACGAAGACGAAACACCTGACATCATTGCCAATGGGGAAAACCGCTGGATCGTTGACGGCGCCACCGACATTCACCACTTCGAACAAACGCTGAATGTGGAAGGCTTGATAGAAGAGTCCGACGAATACAGCACGGTGGCAGGCTACTTGCTTCAACAGTTTGGACGTGTACCAGAAGTGGGCGACGACATCACGCTAACCAGGACTCACAGCGAATTCAGGTTCCAGGTTCTGCAGCTGGAAGGCCGAAGAATTGCCAAGCTCAAGGTGGAACGACACCCTATTTCAAGCAATCAAGACAATAATCGGACAGCAAACGCTGCATAATTATTTTTTGTGTGTTATAGTAGCTGGCTGTTGTAAGCAGTTCGGGGCGTAGCGCAGCCTGGTAGCGCATCTGGTTTGGGACCAGAGGGTCGTAGGTTCGAATCCTA
>NZ_JBEBUX010000104.1:0-15490 GCF_040393045.1 Pollutimonas bauzanensis
GGAAAGACGCTTATTCCCTATCGTACAAGTCTTCCAGACGCTGCAAATGAAAGTCGGTATCGCCCAGCAAGTAATCCGTATACGTCAGGCGCTTGAAATAATCGCCCACCTCCAGCTCGTCAGTCATCCCTATGCCGCCATGCGATTGCACCGCATTCTGGCCGACGAAGCGGCCAGCTTCAGCCACCGACACCTTGGCGGAAGACAATAAACGGCGGCGTTCATCGGCATCCGTTTCGCCCAACGCGCTGGCAGCGACATAAGCCATCGAGGCGGCCAGCTCTTTATGCAGCAGCATATCGGCCAGGCGATGCTGCAATACCTGGAAGTCGGCTAGCGGGCGGCCAAATTGATGACGCGTCTTGAGGTAATCGGCGGTTATTTCCACCAGCCGCTCCATCGCCCCGGCTGCATGGGCGCATATTGCCGCGATGCCATAGTCCATGGCCGCAGCCAAGGCGTCATCGGCAGCTCGCCCCTTGGCGATCAATGCCGAGGTTGGCAACTGTACGCCCTGTAATTCAATGCTGGCGCAGCGATAGCCATCTATCGTCGGGAAATCCTGCATGGCAAGACCCGCGACATCTGCCGGCACCAGGAATAGCGCGGTTTCTCCACCTAACACCGCGCTGATGATGAGTTTGTGTGCACTGGTTCCCTGCCACACCAGTTTCTTTTTCCCATCCAGAGTGAAGCCGTCCGCGCCCTCGACCGCTTGGGTCGAGGCAGGGGCCACGGCATTGCGCTGTTCGGGTTCAAGATAGGCCAGCGCGCAAACCAATGATCCCGCCGCCATCAACGGCAAACATTCGGACTTGAGCTGCTCGTTAGGACTATTCAACAATAAGGTCGTCGCCATGACCGAACTGGGAATGACAGGCTCAGAGACCAGCCCGCGGCCCAGCTCAAACTGAATGGCAATCAGCGTTGCCGGCGATTCGCCAAAACCCTCGTACTGCTCGGGAATCAGCAAGCCCGAAACACCCAAATCAGCCAGCGACTGCCATGCTTGCGAGTCCAGGCCTGGCTGTTGCGCGCGCTTGCGCCGCTGATCGAAGCTCCAATTGTCTGCGACCAGTCGACGCAGGCTATCGGTCAACATGCGCTGTTCTTCGTTATACGTAAAATCCATTTTCTTTTTTCCTGTGGAATAAAAAACCAACCGTTGGCGACCAAGTCCCTGCCGGGATGATCAAAGCATCATCTTCGCGATAATGGTCTTTTGCACTTCGGTTGTTCCTCCGTAAATAGTGGTTTTACGCATGTCGAAATAGCCTGCCGAGGCGGCTGCGGCAAACTCTGGCCCCGGCCCGAAAAAGTCTGCGTCAGACTCCATCCAGTCCGCGTCATACGGCCAGGCATCCACACCCATGACTTCCATTTGCAGCATGGCCAGATCTTGTTGAATCTCCGAGCCGCGGATTTTCAGTATCGAGGCCTGCGGACCAGGGCCCTGGTCGCTGCTTGCCGCAACCCGCAGCAACAACATTTCCAGCGCCTGGATATCGATCTCGATACGAACGATTTTTTCTTTCAGTCGTGCATTTTGCTTTGCGGGCTTGCCATCGATTAGCGTTTCGGCGGCCAGGTCTTTCAGTATCTTCAGTTCACGATGACAATGGCCTATGCCCGCTATCCCGGTTCGTTCATGACCAAGCAAATATTTGGCGTAGGTCCAGCCTTCATTCTCGGTGCCCACCAGGTTTTCAAACGGCACCTTCACATCGTCTAGCCACACTTCGTTGACGTCGACCCCGCCATCCAGCGTGCGAATGGGCCTGACGGTAACCCCGGGCTGACGCAAATCGATCAGCAGCAGGGATATCCCGCGTTGCGGCTTGGCATCGGGATCAGTGCGCGCCAGACAAAACATCCAGTCCGCGTACTGGGCCAGCGTGGTCCAGGTTTTCTGACCATTGACCACATAGCCGTCGGCGGTCCGGACAGCGCGCGTTTTCAGCGACACCAAGTCGGAACCCGCGCCAGGCTCGGAATAGCCTTGGCACCACCAGTCTTCCACCGTCTGCATCCGGGGCAGGAAGCGCGCCTGAAGTTCCGGACTGCCGTACTTCATCAATACCGGACCAATCATGCCCAGGCCGAAAGGCAAAAGGCGCGGCGCCCCGCCTTTGAAACATTCAATCTCAAAGATCAGGCGCTGCATCGGCCCCCAACCCGTACCACCAAATTCGACAGGCCAAGTCGGCGCGCCCCAGCCCTTTTGGGCCAGTATCCGATGCCAGCGTATGTAGTCGGTATTGATCAGCCGCTGGTGCTTGAGCACCTTCGCACGGATATCGGCCGGCAACTCTGCCTGCACAAAACTGCGCACTTCCTGGCGGAAGGCTCGCTCTTGTTCATTCCACGTCAAATCCATAGCACTTCTCCTTTGGGTTGGAATCTACCAAGTTAACCCCCTGCCCCACAATACCGCTTTTTAAAAGCCTCCCTTCACGTATGCCAAATGCACGGCACTTCTACTTGCAAAAGTCCCTCTTAAGCAAAACGGAATTGCCAATAAGCGTGTTTGCAAGGAGACTGAACAGCCCATGACTAACCGCATAGGGCGGCACACCGGCTCGCCTCCCTATATCGAGAAGAATGAATACGACTATAACTACACCGCGATTCATCCACGAGGTCCCGCAACGCCAAGCCACCCAGAACACGGAGGCCATCTGCCTATACCCTGAGAACGGGCCGCCCATAAGCTATGGCGAACTCTGGAATACCATCCAGGCAACAGCTGGCTGGCTTAAAGGACTAGGTGTTTCGTCAGGTCATAAAGTCATGCTGATCGGTGAGAACTGTCCTGAAATGATAAGCATGCTTTTTGCATGCAGCCTGATTGGTGCGTGGCCGGTTGGGGTCAATGCCCGCCTGAGCGCTCGCGAGATCGAGGCCATCGCCAAGCACTGTGATCCTTCCCTGATGTTTTTTACCGCGCGCGTGTCCGCCGCGGCCGAAGGCCATGCTTCCGACCACGCAGCGCTAGCGTGTGATGCCCGTGTGTTTCCGGACGGAAACCAGTATGCGGTCCTGCCCAGCAGCACGCCGCCGGAGACGCCAGAGTGTGCACAGGCGGTCGCCACATTAATCTATACCTCAGGCACAACTGGTGCGCCGAAAGGCGTCATGGTTAGCCATAAAGGCCTATTGCATTTCGCTGGCATATCGGCTGCATCGCGCCGGCTCGGCCCCGCAGACATTGCGTACGCCGCCTTGCCTATCTCGCATATTTTCGGACTGGCGACAGTACTGATGGCAACCTTCCATGCCGGCGCCAGCCTGGTCTTGCGATCCAAGTTCGACGTACAGGATGTGTTGCAATCTCTGGTAAAGCCAGGCATCAGCATGCTGCAAGGCGTGCCGACCATGTTTGTACGCCTTCTTTCAGCCACAGCGGGCCAACAAGTCAGCGCGCCTACGCTGCGCTATGTGTATACGGGCGGCGCGGCCCTGGACCCCGCACTTAAGTCCAAAGTCCAGGCTTTATTTGGCCTGCCGCTGCATCATGGCTTTGGCATCACCGAATATGCCGGTTCAGTATGCGTAACCAATATCGATGAACCGCGCGACGATTGCTCTGCCGGCTGCGTCGTCGATGGAGTGCAGGTCGAGATCAGGCGCGACGGCGTGCCGGTGGAGCCTGGCGAAAAAGGCGACATCGTCATCAAAGGCCCTGGCGTGATGCTGGGCTATTACCGCAACCCCGAACAAACCCGCGAGGCGCTGCTGCCTGAGGGCTGGCTCAATACCGGCGACATCGGCTATCTGGATGCGAACAACGCATTGTTCATTACCGGCCGCTCCAAAGATCTGATTATTCGTTCTGGGTTCAATGTATACCCCCAGGAAGTGGAAGCCGTCATTAACGCTTTTGATGGCATACGCCTGTCAGCCGTGGTCGGCCTGCGGCAAGACGACGGCAATGAAGAGGTCATTGCCTTTTATGAAACGGAGCCTGGCGCGACCCTGGATGAACAGGCGCTGGCCGCATATTTGGCGGCGAACCTGGCTCCTTATAAACGGCCTGCCCGATTGATAAAGTCGGCACAAATCCCCACCACCCTCAGTGGCAAGCTTCAAAAAGAACCTTTAAGGGCTTGCTTAACAAACAAGTCATAACAGCATGGCATCGCCATTTTACAAAAACGGGAGACAATCCATGAAACTCAAAACCGCCTTTCTATTTGCCGCAGGGCTTATGACTGCCGCCAACGTAAACGCTCAGGCCGCATGGCCGGCCCAGCCCATCAAGCTGATTGTCGGCTACTCGCCCGGCGGCCCGGTAGACACTAGCGCCCGGACTTTTGCAAAATACTTGGGTGATGAGCTCAAGCAACCGGTAATCGTAGAAAACCGCACCGGCGCCAGCGGCATGATTGCGGCTGAATCGACCTCGCGGGCTCAACCCGACGGCTACACCATCAACTTTGTGGCCAGCCCTACGCTCACCATTACGCCGTTGATTCAGAAAAATGCCAAGCTCAATCTGGATAAGGATTTCACCTACATCGGCAATATCGTCGACTACACCAATGTCCTGGTCATCAACAAAGACATTCCGGTAAAGAACATCCAGGAACTGGTTGCCTATGCCAAGAAAGATCCAAACGCTGTGTCGTTCGGATCAGCCGGCGTCGGTGCATCCAACCATCTGTCTGCCGAGTTGCTCAAGCAAAAAACCGACACAGAAATGCTGCACGTGCCATACCGCGGCAATTCGCCTGCCATGATCGACGTGATCGGCGGCAAGATCACTTATATGTTCGACATTACCAGCACGGCAATTCCTTACATCGAAAGCGGCAAAGTACGGGCGCTGGCGGTGACATCGCGTGAACGCAACGCAGGCCTGCCCAATGTACCGTCAATGGTAGAAGCCGGGGTCAAAGACTACGAGGTCACAGGTTGGTACGCGCTGATAACGCCTAAAAACCTGCCGACCGATATCCAGGAAAAGTTGTCGACCGCGCTGGCGAACGTGACCAAGAATCCCGACTTCGACAAAACCATGCAGGCTGGCGGTTACACGATCAACCTGAGCACTGGCGCCGAGCTGTTGGACAAGGCCAAGCGTGAGTATGCGATGTGGGACGAAGTGATTAAAAAGGCCAAAATAGAAACCAATTAAGCGTCGCAGAATAACGCAGCAAAAAAAGCCTCCGATTCCATGACAGAATCGGAGGCTTTTTTACACCCTAGGACCTATTCGATCGTAATGCCGGCGTCGTTGATGACTTTAGCCCACTTCTTGATTTCGCTATCCAGGAAGTTGGCAAAATCCTCGGGCGATCCTGGCATGGGTTCCGCACCGGCGGCAGCCATGGACGGACCTACCGCAGGATCCTTCAATACCGTTACCAAGTCGTGATTCAGCTTCTTGATAATGGCTGGCGGAGTCCCCTTGGGCGCCATCAGGCCAGCCCAGGAATAGGCTTCATAATTGGGCACGCCCGCTTCCGCGATAGTAGGCAAGTCGGGGGCAAGCGTTGAACGTTCAGGGTTACCCACGCCCAGGGCGATGATATGACCCGATTTGATGAACGGCAACGCCGACGGCGCGTCGGCAAACATCACCTGAACCTGCCCGCCCACCAAGTCTTGCATGGCCGGAGCACTGCCCCGATAAGGGATATGCTGCAGCTTGACGCCGGCCAGGCTATTGAACAGTTCGCCCGCCAGATGCGTACCTCCGCCAGTGCCCGACGAACTGAAGGAAACCTTGCCAGGGTTCGCCTTGGCATAAGTGATCAGCTCTTGCACGCTGCGAACCGGCAACGACGGATGCACAGCCAGGATGATAGGAAACCTGGCCACGGACCCCACGGGCTCAAAGTCAGTTTGTATGTCGTAACCCAGATCTTTGCGCAGGCTGGGCAATACCGAATGGTGAATGGCAGGAAAAAAGAAGGAGTAGCCATCCGGCTTTGCGTTAAGCGCATGCCGCGCGCCAACGATACCGCCAGCCCCAGCCTTGTTATCCACGATAGCAGGCTGGCCCCACATTTCACCCAGCGGCTTGGTCACAAAGCGGGCGGATGTATCTACAGGACCGCCAGCAGGAAACGTTACTGTGAAGTTAACAGCGCGGGTAGGCCAGGCGGTCTCGGCAGCCCATGCCATGGATGCGGGCAACGCCAGCCCCAGCATCCCCAAGCCCATGCCGGCCAACACTTGACGACGATCTATGGTTTTCATTTTTCTATCCCTAGTTCTTTCAGTATTTCTTCAGTATGTTGTCCGAGCAAAGGCGGCGCCATCCGGTATTGAACTGGCGTGGCCGAATAGCGGATAGGGCTGGCCGTGGTCGGCGTCGTGCCGGCCAGCGGGTGCGGCATGGTTTTCCAGATTTCCCGGGCCTTGACCTGCGGATTCTCGAACACCTGCTCTATCGTATTGATAGGGCCACAAGGCACGCCCACATTTTGCAATGCGGCGATCCAGTCATCGCGCGTTCGCGTCTTCATGATGGCCTCAAGCTCTGCAATCAAGGCCACACGATTAATCAAGCGCTGGCTATTGGTTGCATAATCGGGATTGACCGCCAGGTCTGGCCTGCCGATAGCGCCACAATAAGCCCGATATTGAGAATCGTTGCCCGTGGCCACAATAAGATGGCCATCGCTGGATGCGAATACCTGATAAGGCACCACATTCTGGTGCGCATTACCGGCGCGCCTGGGCGCCACGCCCGTCGTCATGTAGTTCAGATTCTGATTGGCCAGCATCGCTACGTGGCAGTCCAGCAGCGCCACATCGATATGCTGGCCCAGGCCGCTGCGATGCCTTTCTTGCAAGGCCCCCATCACCGCAACCGTTGCATACATGCCAGTGATAATGTCGGTGACCGCCACACCGGCCTTTTGGGGCCCGCCACCGGGCAAATCATCGCGCTCGCCGGTAATGCTCATCAACCCGCCCATGCCCTGGATCATGAAGTCATAACCCGGCAGTTCGGCCATGGGGCCGGTTTGCCCAAAGCCTGTGATGGAACAATAAATAAGGCGAGGATTGATTTCCTTGATGCTGTCGTAATCCAGACCGTATTTTTTCAGCCCGCCCACCTTGAAATTCTCAAGCAACACATCGCATTTCTTGGCCATTTCCCGAACCAGTTCGGCCCCTTCGGGGCTGGCGATATCGATGACGATAGAACGTTTATTTCGGTTGGTGCTTAAATAATAGGCCGCTTCGCTGGTATCGGCGCCGTCGGCGTCTTTCAGAAACGGGGGGCCCCAGGTTCGCGTATCGTCGCCCACAACGGGACGTTCAACCTTGAGCACATCGGCGCCAAGGTCAGCCAGGTTCTGGCTACACCACGGTCCGGCGAGAATCCTGGACAAGTCCAGGACTTTAATACCGTCTAGCGGCGCAACGCGTTCGCTCATGCCTTCACTCCTGCAATACCATTACTTAACACCACGATGTCGCGCTCGGCGACCTTGGCCTGAAACTGAACCGTACCAGCTTGCCCTTGCCACATCTCGACAACCAGCGTTTCTCCTGGATAAACAGGCGCCGAGAATCGCGTATTCAAATAAGCAAGGCGGTTGGGATCATAGGCGCATAATGTCTTGACGATAGCGTGCGTGGCCACACCGTAGGTGCACAAACCGTGCAAAATCGGCTGTGGATAGCCGGCCTGACGGGCCACTGCAGGATCGACATGCAATGGATTCAAATCCGCATTCAGTCGATACAGCAACGCCGCATTGGGCAGGGTGGGCAAGGCGCACACATGATCGGGCGGTGTGGACGGCACCTTGGGCAAGGCCTCGGGTGCTTCGTCGCTGGTGCCGAATCCGCCATCGGCGCGGCAGAAGGTAACCTGCTGAACCGTCGCCAGCAGATCTTCATTGGCGGCGTTATAAATTTTGCGCTCGGTCACGACCAGCGCGCCTTTATCGGCGCCCTTGTCGATAACGTGCGATATGCGGCTACGCCCAATGACCTCGCCAGACGCGGGGAAAGGCTGATGAAAGGCCATGCGCTGCTCGCCATGCACCAGCTTGACCCACGTAATTCCCGCCTTGGGGTCTTTCATCCAGAACCCCGGGTAGCCCAGTACGGCGGCCATGCTGGGGAACACCTTCAGGTTCGCCTCATACACAAACGGCAGCTGCGATTCATCCAGCGGGTCTTGCGCCAGCCCGATACTAAGGGCGTACAACATCACGTCCTTCTCGGTGTAGGCCTGGCGCACATCCGCAAACTGCCAGTTCTTGATCAGATCGTAATCGATTGCCATGATGCTTCCTTAGATGGGATCCCAACCGATCACTTCAGGCGAACGTTCAAGCTTGAAAAAATCATTCTTCATGGCGGGTATCGCGATTTCAGCGATGTCTTCCGGCGTCCAGCCTGTCGACATATGCACGGAGCGTATAGGGCGCGGTTGGCTGAACAGCATAATTTCATTGGCGCGCACCGCAAAAATCTGCCCGGTGACTTCGCTGGCGGCGTCGCTGCCCAAGTACACCACCAACGGCGCGATCTTGCCCGCTTCCATTTTCTGCAGTTTCAGCACACGGGCTTTCTCTTCCGGCGTTTCAGCAGGAATCGAACTGGTCATGGCGGTCCACGCGAACGGCGCGATGCAGTTGGAGCGCACATTGAAACGCGACATGTCCAGGGCGATGGACTTCGACAAGCCCACAATACCCATTTTGGCTGCGGAATAGTTGGCCTGCCCGAAATTGCCGATCAGGCCCGACGTCGAAGTCATGTGCACATAGGCGCCGGATTCCTGCTGGCGGAAATAAGGGGCCGCCGCACGGCTGACATTGAACGAACCGTTCAAGTGCACGTCCAGGACTTGCGACCACTCCTCTTCGCTCATCTTATGAAATAGACGATCGCGCAAATTGCCAGCATTATTAACGACGATATCGATTTTTCCGTACACATCGACCGCCGTTTGCACAATCTGTTCAGCGCTGGCGCGGCTTGCCACACTGTCGGTGTTCGCCACGGCCTGGCCGCCGGCTGCCTTGATCTCGTCTACCACGCTTTGCGCCTGGGCCGCACCAATATCGTTGACCACGACGCGCGCACCGGCAGCCGCCAACGCCAGGGCAATGCCCTTACCTATGCCGCCGCCTGCACCGGTGACTACAGCTACCTTGCCCGTTACGATATCGCCCATTTCTTGAATCTCCATGTTGTCTGATGTATTGCTGCAGGCCACGCCTGCGTTCGCCGACCGGCGCAGCCAATCACAGTAGAGTAAATCACTATGGGCTTCAACTTCATTTTCAGAAAGAGCGACTTAACCCCTCATTAAGTGACAGTAAACCCTTACTTAACAAGTGCAAAACACAGGCCTAATAAAAACGAGATTCCCATTCCGGCGAAACAAGCCCGACAATAGGCCAACTATCATTGGAGGACATATCAGCATGTCGGATGCAACATCATCGTCGGCAGTGGGCGCCGATAAGTATTATCGCGACCAACTGGACCAAGGCAATTTTCTGATTCAACGCTGCCAATCTTGCGCGACCGGGGTTTTCTACCCCCGCATGATCTGCCCGCACTGTGGATCTGACAAGCTTGAGTGGTTTGCGCCTTCGGGCAATGGCGTGGTGTATTCGACGACTGTCGTTCGTCGCAAAGCCGAGCACGGCGGCGACTACAACGTGGCGCTCATCGATCTGGCCGAAGGCCCCCGCATGATGTCGCGCGTCGAAGGCGTGGCGCCCGACGCCGTCTCCATCGGCATGCCTGTAACGGCCCGCGTGGCGGATGGGGAAAACGGAAAGTTGGTCGTGTTCACTGTAGCGGAGACAAAATAATGATAGACAAGAAACTTCGCGGCGCCGTCGCCATCGCAGGTGTTGGGCAGGCAGGTCTCGGACAGGCCCATGGCTTTACCGAAATGGAAATTCTAGTGCAAGCCGCCCATCGCGCAGTGGCCGACGCCGGCCTGACCATGCAGGATATCGATGGCATCGCCACCGCAAGCGTGTCGGCCTCGATGTGGGCCATGCCTGTCATTGAACACTTGGGCATCAAGCCCACTTTCGTCGACAGCACCATGCTGGGAGGCTCAAGCTTTGTCGCTCACCTGATGCCCGCCATCCATGCGCTGGAATCAGGCCAATGCAATGCCGTGCTGGTCTGCTATGGCAGCACGCAACGCACCTCGACGATGAGCCGTGCCGAAATCGGCACCATCAGGAGCAAGCTGGACCCGCAGCCCTACGAAGCCCCCTACAACCCGCTGAACCCGCTAAGCTCATACGCTTTAGTGGCCGCGCGCCACATGCATCAGTATGGCACCCGCCGCGAACACCTGGCAGAAGTGGCAGTGGCTGCACGTCGGTGGGCCCAATTAAACCCTGAAGCCAGCCAGCGTGACCCGCTGACTATTGAAGAAGTGCTGTCATCGCGCATGGTGTCGGATCCCCTATCGGTTCGAGACTGCTGCCTGGTCACCGACGGCGCAGGCGCCTACGTGCTGGTACGTGCTGACAGGGCCAAAGACCTGAAACAAAAGCCGGTCTATGTACTGGGTAATTCCACCGCTGTCTGGAATCGTCAAATCTCGTCCATGGCCGACCTGACGGTAACCGCCGCGCAGCAATCAGGCCGCCTGGCCTTCGAAATGGCCGGTCTTGCGCCGAAGGACATTGACGTCGTCGAGCTTTATGACGCTTTTACTATTAATACCATTTTGTTCCTTGAAGACTTGGGCTTCTGCAAAAAGGGCGAAGGCGGCGATTTTGTGAGCAACGGCGCCATCGCCCCCGGCGGCCGTCTCCCCGTCAATACCAACGGCGGCGGCCTGTCTTGCATACATCCAGGCATGTACGGCATTTTCATCATGATTGAAGCAGTCAGGCAACTGCGCGCAAGCTGCGGCGAGCGCCAGATTGCGGGCGCCGAGACAGCACTGGTGCATGGCAATGGCGGAACGCTGTCCAGCCAGTCCACCGCCATTCTTGGCACGCAGGCAGCGCTTTAGCGCGCTGTACCAACTCACCAGGACAGCCTCCACAAGGATCAACAATGAAGCTTAGCCGACTTTCAAGTATCGCCGCCGCCATGGCGCTTATCCTTCCCCTGTGCGCTCAGGCAGCATGGCCGGATCGCCCCATCACCATCATTGTTCCAGCAGCGCCCGGCGGCACAACCGATATCGCCACTCGTCTGCTTAGCGAGAAGTTGGCCAAAGAACTGGACACATCGGTCGTGGTGGAGAACCGCGCTGGCGCTGCCGGCATCATTGGCACACAGCAGCTGGTCCGCTCCGCGCCTGATGGCTACACACTGATCATGGGCAACATCGGGCCCAATGCGATCAACTACAGCATGTACAAAAAGCTGCCGTACACGCCGGAAGACTTTACTCCGATCACACTGGTCATTTCCGTGCCGAACGTTCTGGTCGTGAATACAGAGTCGCCAGCAAAGGACGTCAAAGATCTCATCAAGAGAGGCAAGGAAAAACCTGAAAGCTATACCTTCGGTAGTTCAGGCGCCGGCCAGTCGCCGCATCTATCGGGCGAACTCTTTAAACAGCGCGCCGGCATTGAGGCAACCCACGTCCCCTATAAAGGTGCGGGTCCCGCAGTTGCCGCCTTGCTGGGCAACCAGTTCACCTTCATGATAGACAACCTGCCCAGCTCCCTGGGATCCATCAAATCAGGCAAGTTCCGTGCGTTGGCGGTCACCAGCGATGAGCGCGTCAGCGAGCTTCCCGATGTGCCCACCATGGCTGAAGCCGGCGTATCCGATATGGTAGTAACCGCCTGGTTTGGTTTGCTCGCTCCCAAGGGAACCCCGCAAGACGTCGTCGACAAAATCTACGCTGGCGCCAAAGCGGCGCTCGATACACCAGAACTGCAAACCCGTTTCAAGGAAATGGGCGGCAAGGCCGGAGGCAATACGCCTGCGGAGTTCGGTTCATTTATTACTGCAGAGCGCGCGCGCTGGGAAGCCACCGTCAAGGCGGCCAACCTGACGGCCACCAACTAATGATTAACAAGATCAAATCATCGCTGACCGAAGCGGTGCAAATCATTCCTGACGGCGCAAGCGTCCTGATCGGCGGCTTCGGCGAAACGGGCATCCCTTTCGAGCTAATCGATGCCTTGCTGGACCTGGGCACGCGCGACCTGACCATCATCAGCAACAATGCCGGCGCCGGTGAGCGCGGCATTGCAGCGCTGGTTGCAGCCAAGCGTGTACGCAAAGCCATTTGCTCTCACCCTCGTCCGCCCAATTCCGAAATATTCGCCAAGGCATACCGTGCGGGCGAACTCGAGCTGGAATGCGTACCGCAAGGCACCTTGGCAGAGCGCTTGCGCGCCGCTGGCGCCGGGCTGGGCCCGTTCTTTACCCCTACTGGCTATGGAACACGGGTCGCCGAAGGCAAAGAACAACGAGTGGTCGACGGCAGGGGCTACGTGCTTGAACAGCCTCTGTCCGCCGATTTTGCCTTGATCCGCGCGCATCACGGGGATCGCATGGGCAACCTGACCTACCGCCTGGCCGCCCGCAATTTCAACCCCGTCATGAGCATGGCTGCCCGGCACACCATTGCCCAGGTCGATGTCATTGTCCAGGTGGGCGACATTCCTCCTGAACAAGTGATGACGCAGGCTATATTCGTTCAATCCGTTGTTCTGGCAGGCAAGAAACATGACTGATTTCCTTTCGCTGAATCGACAGCAAATTGCCCAGCTGGTTGCACACGACATTCCCGAAGGAGCAACCGTCAATCTGGGCATAGGTATGCCTACACTGGTTGCCGACTACCTGCCCGCCGAACGGGAAGTGCTGCTTCACAGTGAAAACGGCATACTGGGCATGGGGCAAACCGCACTGGATGACGATATCGACCTGGACTTGATCAATGCCAGCCGCGTTCCCGTCACCTTGCTGGCGGGTGCCTCTATCACCGAGCACACGATCTCGTTTGCCATGATGCGCGGCGGCCACCTTGATTTCTCTATTCTTGGCGGTTTCCAGGTCGCCCCCAATGGCGATTTGGCCAACTGGATTACCGATGCGCACGATGCCATTCCAGCCATAGGCGGCGCCATGGACCTGGCCGTCGGCGCAAAGCGTGTGCTGATCATGATGGACCACACCACCAAGCAGGGCGAACCCAAGCTGCTGGACACCTGCTCTTATCCATTGACCGGCGTCGGGGTCGTCGATACCGTTTACACAAACTTGGCTATTGTGGACGTGCTTGACGGCAAGTTCACCGTAAGGGCGCTTGTCCAGGGAATGACCATGAAACAGCTTCAGCAACGGACCGGGGCGCCGCTCTATGCGTCGCCTGATATGAAAACCATTTCACTCACCCACGACGGAGAACCCCAGCTCGTATAACGCCTAAACCATAACAAAAGCGGGCCACAGGCCCGTTCTGCATTCCAGGAGACAACACCATGACAATAAGCAAATCGATCCTCCGGCTTGCCGCCATGACAGCCCTGCTGTTTGGCAGCGCCCTGCAAGCACAAGACTTTCCCAACCAGCCCATCAAGCTACTTATCCCCTACCCGCCTGGTGGCAGCGCCGACATGCTGGCCAGGCCGCTGACAGCATCGCTGCAAAAAGAGCTGGGGCAACCGGTGGTCCTGGAATACAAAGCTGGCGCAGGCGGCACGATTGCGAGTGCGCAACTGGCCCGTTCCAAGCCCGACGGCCACACGATATTAATGGTGCTCGCAGCGCACGCCATCAATCCCAACCTGTATGCCAATCTGCCTTATGATACGCGCAAGGACTTCACCCCCGTATCACTGGTCGCAACACTGCCGCTGCTGGTCGCGGCGCCATTTGCCACGCCGGCCAACAACATACAAGAACTCGTGGCTTACGCGAAGTCCAACCCTGACAAATTGACGTTTGCCTCGGCCGGAAATGGCAACACCAGCCACCTTGCCGCCGAAATGTTCAAATCCACGGCTGGCATCAAAATGCTGCATATTCCTTACAAAGGAAGCGGCCCTGCCGTCGTGGCATTGCTGGCAGGCGACGTATCGCTGATGTTTGACAGCATTTCAACCTCGCTTCCCCAGGTAACGTCCAATAAACTCAAAGCCTTGGCAGTTACTGGCGCCAAACGCTCAGCACTATTGCCCGACGTACCCACCATTAAAGAATCGGGCTACCCTGACTTCGTCGTGGACGGCTGGTATGGCATTCTTGCTCCCGCCGGAACGCCTAAACCCATTGTGGACAAACTGAACAAAGCGTTCGCCAACGCCGCGCGCACGCCAGCCATAAAGAAACAACTGGAAGGCTTTGGCTATGAAGTTGTCGCATCCAGCCCTGACGAATTCGGCCAGCATATTGAAAACGAGCTGAATCGCTGGGAAAAAACCGTCAAGGAAGCAGGCGTAACGATGCAGTAGCCGTTCGCCCCAGGGGCTTGAGACGCGCCGGCAAGCGGAGTACCATGCAACGCTTGCCGTCGAGGCATCCTGGGATATAAGCGTACATGATTGATTTCAAGCAGATCGAAGCCTTCGTCTGGGTTGCAGAACTCGGCGGGTTTCGCGCTGCCTCGGAAAAACTCAATACGACACAGCCCGCCATCTCGCAGCGGATTGCAGCGATGGAAGCTATCATGGCCGTGCGCTTGTTCGAACGAGGGGCACGCGGCATCAAGCTGACCGAAAAGGGCCAGGAACTGCTTTCCCATGCGCAGCGCATGCTCGATATGCGCCAGGAAATGCTGCGTGTCGCCAAAGAACACAATGCCATCGGCGGGACGCTGCGCCTGGGCGTTGCCGAAACACTGGTGCAAACCTGGCTGCACGAACTCATAGAGCGTCTGCACAACACCTACCCTGCCCTTATCGTTGAAATCCACGTAGATACGACTCATGTCCTGCGTGCCCAGCTCGTATCCCATCAGATCGACCTGGCGCTATTGGTCGGCACCTCGCAAGAAGCTAAGGAACAGCACTTGCATCTGTGCGACCATTCCCTGGTGTGGGTGGCAAGCCCAAGCCTGAAGCTGCATGGCCGGAAAATTTCCGTCTCTGACCTGGCCCCTTACCCCGTCATCACCTACCCAGCCGTCAGCCTGCCTTACCGCGAGGTCAAGGCGGTATTAATCGACGCCGGCGTCAAAGCACCCAGGATATACGGCTGCGCATCGCTGAGCACCATCGTTCACATGACCCGCCGGGGCATCGGGCCTTGTGTCATTGCGCCCGAAGTCATTGCTGAAGAGCTATCGCAAGGCAAGTTATGCCTGCTGGACGTGGGCAGTCGTTTACCCGATATCAGTTTCTTTGCATGTTGGATGGAATCACCCGATAATTACACTGTGCGCACTGTAGCAAGACTGGCACAAGAAATCGCCGCGCAATCGGCGCCATCCAGGTCATAAATATTTCTTATAGCCCCGCATCCGAACTAACAATTGGACACTGCTGGCAAGATAGGCTGCAATCACGGAGGTCGGATTTAACATCAACAACGGGTTAAGGCGCTTCCATGAACAGTACAAACG
>NZ_JBEBUX010000105.1:0-15294 GCF_040393045.1 Pollutimonas bauzanensis
GAACAACCGTCACCAGAACCGGACAACGTCGCTAAAGCACCCCTGATACAAGCGCCGTAAACACTTGAACCAAAATGCGCTAGATGAAATTGGCAAGGTCGCTGAGACGGGCAGGTGCTTAGGATGCTTCTGACGGCCGTGGAAGGGTCAACAGAGCTCATGCGCCTGGCTTGTGTGGCCCGCCAGTCGTTGCACCCTGCAGAAGCCCAGAAAGCGCTTACGTACTGAACTGCCTGCGCCGGTGTTCGAACAGGCAAATACCTGCCGCCACCGCGACATTCAGTGACTCCACATTTTCTGCTTGCGGAATAAACACGCGTTTCTCAGCCAAGGCCAAAAGGTCGGCATCGACCCCCTGCCCCTCATTGCCCAACAGCCAGGCGCAATCCTTAGGCAATACTGCTTCGTACAACGACGCAGCATTTTCCAGCGCCGTAGCGACCAAAGGTATTTCCAGCCTTTCGTGCGCCTGCATCAAGTCCACATGTTCGTATATCGACATGACAAAATGTGCGCCCTGCGCGCTGCGCAAGACTTTGGCCGACCATGCCGAGGCACAGCCTGGCGATAAGTAAGCATGCTTTATGCCTGCTGCTGCCGCCGTGCGCAGTAAGGTGCCGACGTTGCCCGGGTCCTGCACCCTATCCAGCCAAATGCAATTATGATCAATATGCTGCGGCATCAGCGGCGCAGGTGCGGACACGACAAAGCACACGCCCTGCCCATGTTCTACTTGCGATAGTCCCTTCATCAGCCTGGGCTCGCAAGATAGGCACAAACCGGGATCCAGTGCCCGGGCGAGGCCGCCCAGTTCAGTATTCTGTTCCAGTCGTTCGGCGTCGAACAAGGCCAGTTCAGGGCTGCCAATATGCTGTAGCCACGCCTGGCAAAGATGAATTCCTTCCAATATCACACGATGGTCTGTGTGTCCGTCTTCAGCGCCAATAGCGCGCTTACCGGCAGCCAGCCGCAGCACTCGCTTGTATACAGGGTTTTCGCGGGAACTTAGATGTTTCATGAGGACACTAGCAAACGCCTGACAGGCGCAAAGCTGCGGCGATGTGCGGGACAAGGGCCGTGCATTTCCAGCTTGGCCAGATGCAAAGCTGTGCCGTAACCTTTGTGTTGATCAAAGGCATAGTCCGGGTAGGTTTCGTGTAATACCAGGCAATCGGCATCCCGGGCAGTCTTTGCAAGAATGGAGGCTGCGGAAATTGCCGGGACGGTGGCATCGCCCTTGACGATGGCTTCGGCCGGGCAGATCAAGCCTTGCGGTATGCGGTTGCCATCTACCAATACCTTGCAGGGTGCCAGAGCCAGGCCTTCGCAAGCACGTCGCATAGCCAGCATCGTCGCATGCAGGATATTCAGGCTGTCGATCTCTTCTATGCTCGCGCTGGCTACGCACCAAGCCAATGCGTGAGTACGTATCTCGATGGCAAGCATTTCCCGGCGTTGCGCAGTCAGTTTTTTAGAGTCAGCCAGCCCTTCTATGGCTACAGCGGGATCCAGTATGACAGCGGCGGCATAAACCGGGCCGGCCAATGGGCCGCGCCCCGCTTCGTCGATGCCTGCTACGTGCAAGACAGCGGGCTGTAGAAGGTCGAAGAGATCAGGCTGCGCCACGGCTAACCTGCTGGATAATCGCCTGTGCGGCCAAAGCAGGCGTGTCTCGCGACAAGGATTCATGCATAGCGATAAAACGCTGCACTACCTGCTGAGCGTAAGGCTTGTCGGTAAGCGCTTTCCAGGTGGCCTCAGCCAGAGCCTGAGGTGTGGCATCGTCTTGCAAAATCTCTGGCACGACAAAGTCGCGCGCCAACACGTTGGGCAAACCCACCCACGGCACGTAAGGCCGGGATTGGCCGGACTTCCATTCCATCAGGCGTTTCATCATTGGCGAAAGCACGTAAGAGATCACCATAGGCCTTTTGAACAACGCTGCTTCAAGGGTAGCGGTGCCGCTTGCCACCAGGACGGCGTCAGCCGCTTGCATCACATTCCAGGCAGCCGGACGGGCCGCGAAATACGCATCCGAATTGCTGTCGGCGGATGTTTGCAGCCCTTTTGCATCGGCTTGACCGGATAGCAATTGAATAGCAGCGGGATCTTGGCTGGATGGCCGTCCGGCCTGGTCAATAATATGACAATTGGCAATAGGATATTGTTCCAGCAATACCTGAAATTCACGGCGGCGCGTGGCATTAACCATGGGTACCAACACCTGCAAATCCGGATCTTGCTTGGTCAATAGCTGCACTGCTTGCAAAAAACGCGGCCCTAACAGCTTGATTTCAGACGCTCTGCTGCCAGGCATCAGGGCCAGGACTCGTGCATTGGCATCGACACCCAAGTAGCGTCTTGCAGCTTGCTGGTCGGGCTGCATGGGAATGAGTTCGGCCAAGGGATGGCCGACGTAGGTTACCGGCACCCCTTCCTTCTGGTAGATTTCTTCCTCAAACGGAAACAGCACCAGCATGTGCGACACGGCCTGTCGAATCTTGTGTATGCGTTCGTAGCGCCAAGCCCAGATAGACGGCCCCACGAAATGCACAGTGGGGATCCCCGCCTGTTTCAGTTGAAGTTCAAGGCGCAGATTAAAATCGGGTGCGTCGACACCCACAAATACATCCGGAGTCTGCTTGAGCCAACGTTTTTTTACGTCGGTATAAGTGGATATCAGGCTGGGCAGGCGCTTGAGCGCATCGACATAGCCAAACACCGTCAATGCGTCCATGGAGTGCCAAGTATCAAAGCCTTGGTGGCTCATGGCGGGGCCGCCTATGCCCTCGCAGCGACTGCCGGCATCGTGCCCCGCAATACCACGTATGACCCGGGCAGCAAGCAAATCGCCCGAAGGCTCGCCAGCCACCATGCCCACGCGCAACGTCATAAACGGGCAATACCGCGCGTAGAGGCGGCCAGAAAGTCGACCATGACTTGCAAAGCGTCATGTGCCACTGGTTTTTCTTGCTGCAGTGCACGCATTTGCTCGCAAGCTTCGTCGACCTTGAGGTTGCGACGATAAAGCAGCTTATAAGCCTCTTTCAATGCAGCTATGGTTTCTGGCGTGTAGCCTCGTCGGCCCAATCCTTCCGAATTGATCCCTACCGGACGGAATGGATCGCCTGCCCCAATGAGATAAGGAGGAATATCCTGCCGTATCGAACTGGTGCCCCCTACCATGGAATGCGCGCCTATGCGTACAAATTGATGGGCCGCGCAAAGCCCTCCGATGATCGCCCAGTCGCCCAAGTGGACATGGCCGCCGAATTGCACGCCGTTGGCAATAATGGTGTGGCTGCCGATTTGGCAATCGTGCGCTATGTGCGCATAGGCCATGATCCAATTATCGTCGCCCACGGTGGTTACACCGACATCCTGGATCGTGCCGGTATTGATGGTCACATATTCGCGCACGGTATTGCCGTCGCCAATAGTTAGCCTTGTAGGCTCGTTGGCATACTTCTTGTCTTGCGGCATGCCGCCGATCGAACAAAACCGGTAGAAGTTGTTATTGGCGCCTATCGTGGTGTACCCATCCAGCACGCAATGTGGTCCGACCACCGTCCCCGCGCCAATAGTCACGTGTTCGCCAATGACGCTGTAAGGTCCGATGCTGACGTCGTCGGCAATCTGTGCGCCAGTGGCTATGATTGCCGTAGGATGTATCTGACTAGCCATGGCTACTCTTCCAATACGCGGATCGCACACATGATTTTGGCTTCTGCGACAAGATTGCCATCTACCGTAGCCCTGGCGTTATAGCGGCAAATTGCACGGCTGATTTTGTCGGCCACAACTTCAAGGCGCAACTGGTCGCCGGGAACTACTGGGCGGCGAAAGCGCGCGCCGTCGATGCCCACCAGATAGTAGGCCATTTTCTTATCGGCCGGCTTTACATCGTTGCCTTCGAAAGAAAACAAAGCTGCCGCCTGTGCCAGCGCCTCGATAATAAGCACACCAGGCATGACGGGATGATGAGGGAAATGTCCATTGAAAAATGGTTCGTTCATCGACACGTTTTTAATGGCTACGATGCTTTTGCCAGGTACCATTTCAATGACACGGTCAACTAGCAGCATCGGATAACGATGCGGCAAGCGCTCCATGATTTGTTGAATGTCGAATTCCATCTTTTTTATATCCTGCGTGCTCGAATCGTGCAATACGATTTCTAGGTTATTGTGTGTTTTTTTCCATCGACCGAAGGCGTCGCCGCAATTGGGCCAATTGAGACAGGACGGCGGCATTGCGCTGCCACTGGGTGTGCTCGGAAAATGGATAGACGCCGGTATAGCGGCCGGGTTTGCTGATGTTTGAGGTAATAGCTGTTCCGCCCGACACGTGGACATCGTCGCCTAGCACCAGGTGACCTGACAGCATGGCTGCGCCAGCTATAGTGCAACGCTGCCCTATGATGGTCGAGCCTGCTACGCCGACACAAGCCGCCATAGCCGTGTGGTCGCCAATTTGCGAGTTATGCCCGATCATGATCTGGTTGTCCAGTTTGACACCATTGCCAATGACGGTGTTTTCCAGCGCACCGCGATCAACGGTAGTATTGGCGCCGATTTCGACATCATTCCCCACCACCACCCCGCCGATTTGGGCGATCTTGGCCCATGCACCGGCTTCTTTGTGCGGATCGGGTGCGAAACCAAAGCCGTCAGCACCCAGGACTGACCCCGAATGAAGAATAGCGCGATCCCCAACCACGACATTGTGATACAGCGTAACTCGCGCATGTAAAAGACAATCGTCGCCGATGACCGACTGAGCGCCTACGACGCAATGAGGTCCCAGGCGAGTGCCCCGCCCAATACGCGCACCCTCTTCCACCACGCAAAATGGGCCAATGTTGGCCCCATCGGCGATGTGTGCAGTTGGCGATACGATGGCACTAGGATGAATGCCTGTTTCCAGGCGATCTATCCGGTGCTGATCAAACCATTGCGCCAACAACGCATACATCAGGTAGGGTTGACTGCACAACACAACACGATATGAGTAGCTTTCGGGTTGGAGCGTTTGATAAACAGCATCGGTCATGATGACCGCAGCGGCCTTGCAATCGTCCAATTGACCTTGAAGCTTGGGATTGGACAGGAAACTGACTTCCGCAGGGCCGGCGGACGTCAGCGAGCCCAGGCCGCGGATACGCGGCGCAGGCTCGTTGCTGGTGTCGACCGGTTTACAGTCAAGGCCGATGGTATTTGCCTTGGCGAGAAGCTCGTGCAGTGTTGGCGCTTGTTCAGGGGCTAGCAATACCGGCATTTGCTATTAGCCGCCCAAGGCTTTCATGACTTGGTCAGTGATGTCGACTTTAGGGCTGACGGTAACGGCATCTTGAATGATCAAGTCGTAATTTTGCTGCTCGGCGATTTTCTTGATGGCTGCATCGGCTTTTTCGACGATGCTGGAAAACTCTTCGTTGCGACGGCGATTGAAGTCTTCCTGGAATTCGCGACGCTTGCGTTGCAAATCGGAGTCAAGATCGGCCAATTGGCGTTGACGTTTGACGCGTTCGGACTCGGACAAGACAGGTGCGTCTTTGTCGAACTTCTGTGCCTGAGTGCGCAAACTGGTGGCCAGTTTTTGCAATTCGTCGTCGCGGCGCTTGAATTCAGCTTCGATTTTGGCCTGTGCTGCTTTTGCAGGCTTGGAGTCACGCAAAATGCGTTCTGTGCTGACGAAGCCGATTTTTGTTGCCTGTGCATGGACAGGCGCTGCGATCATGGCGCTGGCGCCAAGCGCTGCCGCCAGGACGAGCGCCCGGTTGCCGCGAGCAATGCTACGGGTTAAAGCAGAAACTTGTAAAACGAATTGAGACTTCATGAAAAATCTACCTTGCAAAGTAGCAGAGATAAAAAAGCTATTGTGCCATTAAACGGCGTGAATCAGAAACCTGTTCCGATCTGGAATTGGAAGGCCTGTTTGTCGTCGCCTTCCTTGGCGTTAAGTGCGCGGCCATAAGACAACTGCAACGGACCCAACGGGGACTGCCAAGACAAACCGATACCTGCCGAATACTTCCAGCCGCACGGGTCTTCCGAACTATTGTCGATACCGCGAGCGCAGGTATTGCCGCCAGTAGTAGTTACCTGCCCTGCATCGGTAAACAAGAACCAACGCAAAGTCCGATCGCGCGTAGCGCCAGGGAACGGCAAGTACAACTGTACATTACCTACGATGCGCCGTGAGCCGCCAAGGTAATCATTTGTACGCCGGTCACGGCCACCGAGCGAAGCGCCTTCGTAGCCGCGCACCGACCCAATGCCGCCACCGTAGACATTCTTGATCACCGGGAAGGTCTTGTCGTTATAGGTTTTACCCCAATCCGCCAAGCCGTTGAATGCCAGCGTGTACGAGCGGCCCAAGGGCAAATAATACTGCTGTTGGGCGCTGAGCATGTAGTAGCTGAGGTCCATGGTGGACAAGTCGCCCGACAGACGGGTGTAGCTGCCTTTGGTCGGCGCTATGGCGCTATCGCGCGTGTCCTTGGACCAGCCCACGTTGAAAATAACTGAATTTGTGCTTTCGCCATATTCCTTGACGAAATCTTCATACGCTATGGGCGTATTTAGATTCAGGCGGCTAAGCTTATTGTGTTCAAAGCTTACGCCTGCAAAGATGCGGTCATATTCTGAGATCGGCACGCCGAAATTCAGGCCGCCACCAATGGCCGTAACTTCGTAATCGCCAAAGGCGTTGTTGTTATCGTATGGCGTGGTGCGGCGATAGTACAGCGACGTTGTCTTGCTGATGCCGTCTTTGGTCCAGTATGGGTCGGTATGCGAAATAATCGCGGCCCGATTCGTTTTACTGGTATTGACCTGCAATGACAGCGTGTTGCCGCTACCGAAAATATTGTCCTGGCTGATCCCGGCCGACAAAATCACCTTGTCGGTAGACCCATAGCCTACGCCCAGATTGATCAGGCCCGTTGGCTTTTCTTTGACATCTACGTTGACGTCGACCTGATCAGGCGAACCGGCGACAGGCGCGGTCTGTATATTGACATCGTTGAAATAGCCCAGGCGATCGATACGGTCGCGCGAGGACTTGATGCTTGACGAATCGTACCAGGCGGCTTCCTGCTGGCGCATTTCCCGGCGTACGACTTCGTCGCGTGTACGGGTGTTGCCACCGATTTGGATACGGCGCACATATACGCGGCGGCCCGGATCTACGTAAAAAGTCAGATCGGCTTCGTGGTTATCGCGATCCAATACAGGATTGGGATTGACGTTGGCGAAAGCATATCCCAAGCTGCCGAGATAATCGGTAATGGCTTTTACCGTGGCGTTGGTTTTTGTTGCAGAAAATGTTTCACCTTCTTTGATTTGCACCAAAGGCTGAATTTTCTCGTCCAGGCCAAGCAAATCGCCCGCCAGTTTCACGCTGCGCAGTTTATAGGGCTCGCCTTCATGGATGGTCAAGGTGACGAAAATATCGTGGCGGTCGGGCGAAATGCTGACCTGCGGCGGTTCCGAGGAATACTCCAGGTAGCCGCGATCCAGGTAGTACGAACGTATGCGTTCGGTGTCGCCTTCGAGTTTTTCACGCGAATATTTGTCGGTGCCGGTATACCAGGTCATCATGCCCGAGTCGGTGAGCTCCATTTCGCCCAATAACGTGCTTTCGGAAAACGCCTTGTTGCCGACGATGTGTATTTCTTTGATCTTCGCCAGATCGCCTTCGAAGATGTCGAAACTGACACCTACCCGGTTGCGCGGTAGCGGCGTAATGATGGGGTTGATTTCAACCCCGTATTTGCCCTTGGACAAGTACTGCTGCTTGAGCTCGAACTCGGCCCGTTCCAGCATGGAGCGATCGAATACACGGCCTTGGCCAAAGCCGACCTGCCCAAGGGAGGTGGTAATGGCCTTGGGGTCGAACTCGTGCATGCCGTTGAAGCTGACTGAAGCGATCGTGGGTCTTTCCTGTACCGATACGACCAATACATTGTTGGTGGTATCGATTTTGACATCGCTAAAGAAACCCGTTGCGTATAAACGCTGAATCGCTTCGCTGGCCTGGGCTTCAGTGAACTGCTCGCCTACCTTGACCGGCAAATAGCTGAATATGGTGCCTGCGTCGACGCGCTGAATGCCATTGACCTGGATATCGCGGACCACAAAAGGTGAAAACGCGTTCGCAAGGCTTGGAAGAAGCATCGCGGCCAGCAAAACAGGCATGGCACGCTTGGCAAAGGGGAATTTCCGGCTAAACGACATCCTGGAGGATCCTTGGGCGAATAAATGGTGGAAGATTGTAAGGCACAATGCCCTTAACTAAAAATACGGGAAAAATCGATACGGGCAAAATCATTGAAAAAAGCCAGCCCCATCAACGCTACCAACAACCCCAGCCCGATACGCTGGCCGTTTTCCAGCCATTTTTCGGGCACTGGTTTACCGCGGATGGCTTCCAGGATATAGAACATCAAATGTCCGCCATCAAGCATAGGAATAGGTAACAGATTTAAAACGCCGATACTAACACTGATTAAGGCCAAAAAGCCTATATACGCAGCCAGTCCGATGCGTGCTGTCTGACCTGCATAATCAGCAATAGTAACCGGCCCGCTGACATTGCGCAGCGAAACGTCGCCCCAAATCATGCGGCCCATCATCTTCAAAGAAAACCAGGCGGTCTCGACAGTGCGCGTTACACCACGCCCAAAACTGTCGACAAGACCATAGCGCACCATCACCGTCGGGAAGTCGGCGCCCAGCATGACGCCGATACGGCCAACTGGCGCGCCATCAGGACCAGGTTCGTTGCGTGGGGTAACGATTAATGCCAACGGCGTGCCGTCGCGAAGTACGGTAATTGGAAGAGGCTGGCCGGCTTGCTTCTGCACTTCAGATACGACGGCGCTGGCCGAGGGGTTTTTTAGCGAACCTAGCCCAACAACAATATCGCCGCTGCGCAGGCCGGCTGCTTCGCCAGCGCCGCCAGCGGTCAGTTGGTTGACTTTTGGCCGGGGCGCTGCCAAGTTCAGGCCAGCCTCCGCCATCAGGTCCGATCCTTCAGGTTCTATCGTGCCCGCAGCGAGGTTGAGCGTACGCTCACGCGATAGTCCGGCATCGGTATCTACCTGGATCGTAACCTCGCCGCCACTGGTCAATACATCAAGCAATTCCCAACGCGCTTCGCTCCAGGACTGCACCTGGCGCTGGTTGATTCCAGTAATGCGATCGCCTTCCTGGAATCCAGCCTGAGCTGCTATGGTATTGGGCGGTGGCGCGGCAATGATGGCGGCAGGTTCGTTAGTGCCGACCAAGCCAAGCGCGGTATATAACAATGCTGCCAGGATGAGGTTGGCAATAGGCCCCGCAACGACAATCGCGCTGCGCTGGAGTAACGTCTTGTTGTTAAAAGCTTGGCCGGCTTCGGTTGGCGTGGCGCCTTTCGGAGCCTCGTCGAGCATTTTTACGTAGCCGCCCAAAGGAATAGCCGACAACGCCCATTCAGTACCGTGACGATCTGTACGGCGGGCAAGAACCTTGCCAAAACCTACCGAAAATCGCAGTACGCGCACGCCGCAACGGCGGGCGACCCAGTAATGGCCAAGCTCATGAAAAGTGATCAATACCCCGAGGGCAAGAGCAAAGGCAAGTAAAGTGAAAAGCATGGAACCTCAAAAAAACAGCGCAACTATCTTCTAAGAAGACAGAATTCAGTGGCTATGCGGCGGGTGTGGGCGTCGAGCGCCAAAACATCGTCCAGCGAATCCAGGCCCGTTGCCGGCATGCCCGCAATTCGACCAAGGCTGTCTTCTATGACGCAAGCAATTTCAGTATAGCGAATTTGGTGTTTCAAAAAACAGTCTACAGCGATCTCGTTGGCCGCATTCAGCGCCACGCAGGCTGCCTGGCTGGTTTTCAGCGCGTCAAACGACAGCCGAAGGCAAGGAAAGCGCTCGAGATTGGGTTCTTCAAAATCCAGACGCCCCAACGCGGTAAGGGCCAGCAGGCCAACGCCGCTATTGATCCGCTCCGGGAACCCCAAGCCATATGCAATGGGCGTACGCATATCCGGTTGACCCAATTGGGCCAAAATCGAACCGTCTTCGTATTCGACCATGGAATGCACCATGCTTTGCGGATGAATGACCACTTGTATGCGGCTGACAGGCATGGCAAACAGCCAGTGCGCCTCGATAACCTCAAGCCCTTTGTTGAGCATGGTAGCCGAGTCGACCGAGATTTTTCGGCCCATGCTCCAGTTGGGGTGGGCGCAAGCCTGATCAGGGGTAACGCCGGACAGCATGTCCAGGGCCATCGTGCGAAAAGGCCCGCCAGATGCGGTTAGCAGCAATCGCCTGACCCCTTTCGCAGGCGTCGTAGGCGCAGTCGCCCTGTCGGTATGCGGCAAGCACTGGAATATGGCGTTGTGTTCACTATCGATAGGCAAGAGTTCAGCGCCATTTTCACGCACGGTCTGCATGAATAACCCCCCTGCCGCAACCAAAGCCTCTTTGTTGGCAAGCAAAACACGCTTGCCAGCCTTGGCCGCCGCCAGAGCCGAAGGCAGGCCCGCTGCGCCGACAATAGCGGCCATGACTGTCGTAACCGCTGTATCCGCTGCGGTGTCGGCCAGCGCTTGCTCTCCTACCCTGATCTCGGGCATGGGGTTCGCGGCAGACCAGGCCTGAATAAATCTGACACGGGCGGAATCGGTTGGAACGATGACGACTTTAGCGCCCGTTGCGTGGGCTTGTTCAGCCAACCTTTCGATACGGCTGTGCGCACTGAGCGCATAAACAGACATCATTTCCGGATGCCTGGATATGACATCCAGTGTGTTTTCGCCTATCGATCCGGTGGAGCCCAGAACGCACACATGCTGGAATGTCATTAGAGCCATACTCCGGTTAATAACAAGGCGATTGGCGCCACAGGCAGCAAGGCATCAATGCGGTCGTAGACCCCGCCATGCCCGGGCAACAGTTGACTGGAGTCTTTTACCTGAGCTCGCCGCTTAAGCAACGACTCGAACAAATCGCCCACGATAGACAGCGCGGCCAGGAAAATTGCCAGGACCAGTACGGCCCACGTAGGCCAGCTCTGGGATAAGACAGCGCCAAAACTGCCGGGCCAATATGCACTGGCCATGACCCAAATTGCCGCGGCAATCACACCGCCTGCGGCACCTTCCCAGGTTTTACCGGGACTGACTTTGGGAGCAAGCTTGTGCTTGCCCAGCGCTTTGCCGGTGAAGTAGGCTGCAATATCGGCAAACCAGATCAATGCCAGCAACGAGACCAGGAACCAGGCGCCGTATTGCAAAAAGAGTTGTACTAAGGCTGCCCAAACGGCAATGACGGCGACAATACCGAACAGGCTAAGCCATATCCCGCGGGTTCGCTCTGTGGCCTGCCCTCGGAACACCATGCCGGTTGCCACGATGATCCATAGCAGCGCCACCAGGGGTAGCAGCCAGCGGTTCAGTACTGACTGCAGATTGACTGCCCAAAGCTGCGGGTCAGGCGATAGCCACTGACGCGCCAGCACTAATAGTCCGGCCGCTGTCACGACCGCTAGCATCATAGGAAACGGTGAGTCCTTGCCTGGCCAGGTAAGTCGTAGCCATTCCCATAGGGCGCAAGCCGCCGCCAGGGTAAACAGCAACACCAGTGGCCATGAACTTGGCGCAAGCAAGGTGCCCAACAGCACTGCCAGTAAGACAACCGCCGTAATGACGCGTTGCTTCAACATAGGGAACTCCTGTATTCAGGGTTGTTGTGCAACCTGGGCGCTGGTGCGGCCAAATCGGCGTTCCCGGGTTCGATACCAATCAAATGCGGCATCGATTTCCTTGGGACCGAAATCGGGCCAAAAGTCGTCTGAAAAATATAATTCAGTATAGGCGAGTTGCCAGACGAGAAAATTGGAAATGCGCTGCTCGCCGCCTGTACGAATAAATAGGTCGGGCTCAGGCGCGTAGGACATGGACAAATACTGGGTCAACAAAGACTCGTCGACGGCTTGCGGATCATTGGCCAAGTCGGGGCGAGCTTGCAGTAAACGCCGGAACGCCTGAAGAATATCCCAACGTCCGCCGTAATTGGCAGCGATGGTGAGGTTTAGCGTGGTGTTGTGGGCAGTGCGCTGCTCAGCCGCCTGTATCAGCTCTTGTAGCCTGGGCTCGAATGGCGACAAATCGCCCACGATACGCAAACGTACCCCTTGATCATTCAGCTTGCTGACTTCTTTTTCCAGTGTCTGTATGAACAGACGCATCAGCAAGCTGACCTCTTCTTGCGGACGGCGCCAGTTTTCGGAGCTAAAAGCGAATAGCGTGAGGTATTCGACCCCTCGCCTGCCGCAGGCTTCTACCGCGCGGCGCACAGCTTGCACGCCGCGGACATGGCCCGCGGTGCGCGGCAAAAAACGCTTGGTGGCCCAACGCCCGTTACCGTCCATGATGATGGCCAGATGGCGGGGAACGTCTGCACACTCGGGTACAGCCAAAGTCGTGCTACGTAGCATCAAGAATAATCCGTGTCCGGGACGGCTTCAAACCGTCATGATCTCGGCTTCTTTCTGGGCAACAAGCTTGTCGATTTCCGCAACATGTTTGTCGGTGAGCTTTTGTACATCATCTTGCATGCGGCGCTCGTCGTCTTCGGAGATCTCCTTGTCCTTGACCAGCTTTTTAAGCGTGTCATTGGAGTCGCGACGCAAGTTGCGCACGGCAATCTTGGCATCTTCACCCTCGGTGCGCACTACCTTGGTAAGGTCCCGGCGACGTTCTTCAGTAAGCGCTGGCATGGGAACACGAATACTGTCGCCCATGGAGATCGGGTTCAAGCCCAGATCGGATTCACGTATGGCTTTCTCGACTGGGCCTGCCATGTTCTTTTCCCAGACCTGCACATTGATGTTGCGGGCGTCGATAAGGTTGACGTTGGCAACCTGGCTGATTGGCACAGGCGAACCGTAGTACTCGACCATGACGTGGTCGAGTATGCCTGCGTGGGCTCGTCCGGTGCGAATTTTCGACAGGCTGACCTTGAGCGTTTCAAGCGACTTGGCCATCCGTGTTTCAGCCGATTTCCTGACCTCTGAAAGACTCATTACTATTCCTTTATCAAACGTGTACCAGTGTGCCTTCGTCTTCGCCGGAAATTGCGCGCTTCAGGGCGCCCGGCTTATTGATCGAAAACACCTTGATCGGCAGCTTCTGATCACGGCACAAAGCAAATGCTGTCGCGTCCATGATTTCGAGGCGGCGTACTATAGCTTCGTCGAAGCTGATACGCGCATAACGTGTAGCGGTTGGATCCTTGTTGGGATCGGCGCTGTATATACCATCAACCTTGGTCGCCTTCAGGACGATTTCAGCCCCGATTTCGGCGCCACGCAAGGCGGAGGCGGTATCTGTTGTGAAAAATGGATTGCCTGTGCCCGCGGCAAAAATGACTATTTTTCCCTCTTCGAGATAGCGCAAGGCTTTGGGGCGGATATAGGGTTCTACGACCTGATCGATATTCAGGGCTGACTGCACACGCGTATCGATACCTCGGTGTTTGAGTGCATCTTGAAGGGCGAGCGCATTCATGACTGTCGCCATCATGCCCATGTAGTCGGCCGTAGCACGATCCATGCCTTGCGCCCCGGGGGCAATGCCCCGAAAAATATTGCCGCCGCCAATCACGATGGCGAGTTCGACACCCATGGCAGCGACTTCGGCAATTTCTTCGGTCATCCGCAATATGGTCGAGCGATTGATCCCAAAGGCGTCTTCCCCCATCAGCGCTTCGCCGGAAAGTTTCAGAAGTACGCGCTTATATGGTCTGGTGGTCATCGATAGGATCCTAGGTAAACAGTCCAACGAAAGTGTAAGCCAGAGTCGGGCCTGCGTGGCAACGCAGACCCGATTTTTTCACTTAATACTGAATTAAGCGTTGCCGGCGGCTGCGGCTGCAACTTCAGCGGCAAAGTCCTCGGACTTTTTCTCGATGCCTTCACCTACGACATACAAGGCGAAACCAAAGATCTTCGCGCCCTTTTCTTTGAGCATTTGCTCGATGGACTGCTTGTCGTTCTTGACGAACGGCTGAGACATCAGGGTGACTTCTTTCAGGAACTTCTGGATCGAGCCTTCAACCATTTTGGTCACGATTTCGGCTGGCTTGCCGGATTCGGCCGCTTTTTGCTCGGCGACAGAACGCTCTGCAGCAATGTCGGCTGCCGAAACGCCGCTGGCATCCAATGCCTTGGGACGTGTGGCCGCAATGTGCATGGCCAGGTCTTTACCTGTTTCTTCAGGGCCCGAGAATTCAACCAGAACGCCAATCTTGCCGCCGTGAACATAGCTGGCCAGTTGGTTTTCGGTTTCAAAGCGCTGGAAACGACGCACAGAGATGTTTTCACCGATCTTGCCGACTAATGTCGAGCGGAAGGATTCAACCGTGCCATCGCCCATAGGCAAATCGGCAAGTGCTGCCACGTCGGCAGGGTTTTTTTCAGTAATCAGTCCGGCAACTTGCTGGATGAAGCCGGTGAAGTCGTCGTTTTTGGCGACAAAGTCGGTTTCGCAGTTGACTTCGACAAGGACGCCGCGCTTGCCGTCGGAGGAAATGTTCAAGCCGATCAAGCCCTCAGCGGTTACGCGAGTGGCTGCTTTACTGGCTTTGCTGCCCAATTTGACGCGGAGAATTTCTTCAGCGCGGGCCAGATCGCCTTCGGCTTCGGTCAGTGCTTTCTTGCATTCCATCATGGGCGCGTCGGTTTTCTCGCGCAGTTCTTTAACCATTGATGCGGTAATTTGAGCCACTTTTTTTCTCCAGTTCACTAAAACACACCCCGGCATAGCCGGGGCAGGTGCACAACGATGTGATCGGCCGCGCAGCCCTTCTGTCAGGCTGCGGCCGAAACCCGGATGAGTACCGGGCACATACGCTTATTCGCGCTCTTGCTCTACTTCGACGAACTCTTCGTCGCCTTCTGCAATTTCTTCAACCAGACCGTTAAGGTTTTGTTCACGGCCTTCCAGGATGGCGTCGGCCATGCCACGAGCGTACAGAGCAATTGCCTTAGCCGAGTCATCGTTGCCCGGAATGATATGGGCAACGCCGTCTGGCGAGTGGTTGGTGTCGACGACAGCAACCACAGGAATACCCAGAGTCGTGGCTTCGGCGATAGCAATCTTGTGATAGCCCACGTCGATGACGAAAAGCGCGTCAGGCAATGTGTTCATGTCCTTGATGCCGCCAATGGCCTTGTTCAGCTTTTCGAGTTCGCGATCGAACATCAGCGCTTCTTTCTTGCTCATGCG
>NZ_JBEBUX010000106.1:0-14920 GCF_040393045.1 Pollutimonas bauzanensis
GTTTTTAAATGCTTGCCTGTTTTGTCAAAACAGGCTGGGTAGCGGGCATCGTCAGGGATACCGATGAGTTCACCGGATGGACGAAATGACCAACCATGGTATGGACAGACAAAGGCGCGAGTATTGCCCGACTCTTCGCGGCATAATGTTGCGCCGCGATGTGTACAGACATTGAGGACGGCACTAATTTTCCCATCCCGTCCTTTCGAAACAATTACCGGGCGGGTACCAATTTGTGTGGACTTGAAGTCCCCAGATTTGGCTAGTTCACTCTCATGACAGAGATAGATCCAGGTCTTGTAGTAGATATCTTCCAGTTCTTGCTCAAAGACTGCCTGACTACGATATGCGGTCGTAGAAACACGGAACTCTTCGGGCTGGTCATCAACTAGTGCGTGCGCGGCATTCGTTATTACGGTGGCCATAACATTTCTCCTTGCGAATGGAATCATGCTATGGGCCGACTTGATTTAAATCAATAAACACACGAAGCAAGGTGCACTTTGTGCACCTTAAGCTCTTCTGCCAGGTGGCGGCGCTGGAGGCAGACGCATCGACGATAAACTCCATAATGTGTCTACCACCAGGCATCGTTGCCTCACCATCGACCTCGGGTAAACCCCGCATAACCGTTACGTATGCTTGATAGGCAAATGTGATTAGTATGCCGACGAATGCTTTGCTATCCTCAATCGAAACGTCCAGCCCACATCGGGTAAATAAGAAATAACGTACAACCGGGGAGAACTATGCACCGACTTGTCAATAATGGTATGCCGCGCGCCAAAGCACCGATCAGCAATACTGTCAATGCCGACGGCCATATTTATTCCGTTCAAATCCCGCGAGATCCAACGACAAGCCTGCCATCGGGCGAAGGCCATATCCAGGAACAGACACATCGCGTCCTGCGGCAACTGAAAAAGTCTATGGAAGCGGCGGATGGAACCCTGGCCGATGTCGCGCAGATAGTAATTTATCTCGTAGACAGTAGCGATGCGCCGGGCATGAACGAGGTTTACGGCCAGTACTTCACCCAAGAACCGTATCCAAACCGAGCCACTGTTGTAGTCAAAGAACTGCTCGGCGAAGGTCACTTGATCGAAATTGTCGCCCACGGGCATGTCTAAAGCCGAGGCGTCCTAACAAGAACATCCGCGGTCGCGGATTCTTCTCGAGGTGCAGGATGAAGTCCATAGCGGTAATTGGGGCCGGTGTGGTCGGCCTAAGCAGTGCCACATTTCTTCAACGTGCAGGCTTCCAGGTGACGTTGATCGACGGCATGCCCGTAGGTAGCGGTGCCTCGTATGGCAACGCGGGCATGATCAGTGTCGACAGCACCGTGCCTATGGCAATGCCCGGCATGCTGCGAAAAGTACCCAAGTGGCTCATGGATCCTACCGGCCCACTATTCGTCGATCCAAAATATTTCCTGACTGCACTCCCGTGGCTCCTTCGCTGGACAAGGGCGGGACGCATTGATAAGGTGCGGACATCTTCAGCTGCCCTACACGCATTGCATGGCCAAGCGCTTATTCAATACCGCGAGTTGCTCGGCCAAGAACACTTCAACGACCTCATCCGCACCACTGGCCAGATCCACATCTGGGACAGCGTCGACCAGTCGGTCTCTGAACGGGTAGCACGGGAGCTACGTGACTCGCAGGGAATAGTCGTACAAGCCCTGACGCCCGACGAACTACATGACTATGTGCCAGAACTAAACCGTTCGATCAAGCGAGCATTGCTTTACCCGCGTAACGGCAATGCGGTAAACCCGCTTCGACTGATGCAAACCATCGCGCATCTTTTCTCCGACGCGGGTGGTCATATCGTACAGCAGCGCGTCATGAGGATTTTTCCTCAACAAGGACGCTTTCGAGTGCTTACGAATATGGACGATCATGAGTTCGATCGTGTTGTGGTGGCTGCGGGAGCCTGGTCCAGGAGGCTGCTGGAACCACTAGGCCTGTCTTTTCCACTTGAAACAGAACGTGGCTACCACATTGAAATCCGCCAGCCCAACATCAAGCTAAACATGCCCCTGCTTCATAAAGGACGCGGTTTCAGCGCATCTCCGATGGAGACGGGGATTCGCTTTGCTGGTACGGTTGAAATTGCGGGACTTGATGCTCCGCCGAATGAGCAACGTGGCCGCGCCTTACTGGCGCATGCAAAGAACATTTTGCCCAACCTTGAATTCGATGCGCCGAAGCTTTGGATGGGCTACCGGCCTTCGCTGCCCGACAGCGTTCCCATCATTGACGAATCCAACCGTCACCCTGGTCTCTATGTAGCCTGTGGCCATGGACATACTGGACTGACGGGAGGCGCCATCACCGGTCGGCTTATATCTGAACTGGTCGCCCAATCACAAACCACTATTGATCCTGCACCGTACCGTATGTCGCGATTTTGAGCCTGCCCCTAACCCTTATCAGGAGTCGTCATGATTACTCAGCAAGGTGGAAAAATTCAGTCTCTAGGCCGTCGTAGTGCGTTAAAACTCGCTGGAGCAGCCATCGTCGCTCCCTACCTATGGATACCAAAGGCTAATGCAGCCGGACGTGTGGTCGTGCGCTCTCCAGGGGGTATCTACGACGATATACGCCGCGAAATCGTTTACGAGCCTTTTCGTAAAGCCACGGGCATCGAAGTCGTACCCGCGGCTATGACAGCAGGCAAACTTTACACCATGGTCCGTTCAGGGAACATGGAATTGGATGTGGCTGACATTACTACCGGAACGCTGCGCCAGTTTCAGGTGATGGGTGCTCTTGCACCTATTCCTTATAAGGAATTCAAGTTCTCGAATCCAGAGTCGATCGACCCCAATTACAAACACGAATACATGGTCGGTAACTTTGTTTATGGCATCGTCATGGGTTACAACACCAGTGTTATCAAGCCAGGCTCAGAACCCAAGAACTGGGCGGAATTCTGGGATTACAAAGCCAAGCCCGGGCCTCGTATGCTGGCTGACATTGCTGCGGGATATCCCGACCTCGAGTTTGCCTTGCTCGCCGATGGCGTGGCGCTCGATAAGCTGTATCCGCTGGACATAGATCGTGCATTCGCCTCGCTATCTCGGGTAAGGCCTGCGATTCGTAAGTTTTGGGACACGGGCGCACTATCATCGCAGATGCTGACTGATAAAGAGGCAGTCATGGGCTCCATCTGGAGCACACGACTGCTGGCGGCAGCCGACAACAAAGCTCCGCTGGCGATCAACTGGAATCAACACGGCGTCCATGTCCAGGCATTTTCGATTTTTAACAAAGCGCCAAATCTTGAGAATGCCAAGAAATTCGTTGATTTTTGTCTCAGCGATGAAATACAAACTGCATTTTGTCTGCGCTACCCCGGTGGACCGGTCACCATACCGGCGTACGAGAAAATGCCCAAGAATCTGCGTGACCGCGTTCCCGGCGGCGAAATGACCGCCAAGAATGGCTTTGTACTGAATGCGGAATGGTGGACGGACAACCGCCAGAAGGTCAGCGACACATGGTCGAAATGGGTACTCAATCGATGAGCGGAAAAGGCGCACTCATTCTTGAAGGGTTGGTCAAAACTTACGGTGGCCAAAAGGTGGTCGACAACGTGACAGTCAGCGTTGCGAGCGGGGAATTCTTTTCCCTCCTCGGCCCTAGCGGCTCAGGTAAGACGTCCACGCTCATGATGATCGCCGGCTTTGCCGCTGTCGATGGCGGACGTGTCATGCTTGACGGCGAGGATATCTCGACGATGACGCCTCAGCAGCGAGGGCTGGGCATGGTGTTTCAGAACTATGCCCTCTTCCCACACCTTTCCGTATTCGACAATGTCGCATTCCCATTACGTGTCAGGAAACTAAGCAAACAAGAAGTAGCCAGTAAGGTTGCCTGGGCCCTTGAAGTCGTGCGTCTTTCCGAATTCCAGAAACGCCTCCCACGTGAGCTTTCCGGAGGGCAACAGCAACGCGTCGCGCTGGCCCGGGCCATTGTGTTTCAGCCGCAAGTCGTTCTGATGGATGAACCCTTGGGCGCGCTGGACAAGAATCTGCGCTATCACATGCAAGTGGAAATAAAGGAGATTCAAAAGCAGCTCGGGATGACGGTCGTGTATGTCACGCATGACCAAGAAGAAGCAATGAACATGTCGGATCGCATCGCCATCATGAAAATGGGACGTGTAGACCAAATGGGCGCTCCTCGAGAAGTCTATGAGCATCCCAAAAGCGCATTTTCTGCCAAATTCCTGGGAGAAGCCAATTTGCTGCGTGGCGGCATACTCGCACATCCAGCCGTTACCGCTGCCTATGGCGACGGCTTGGCTCAAGCCCGCGCACCGCAGCTATTCCTGCGGCCAGAGCGCATCCATCTAAGCGCTGCCAATGCGAAAGTAGATGACGCTCAAGTCAGTGTACAGGGCGTAGTAAAACGGGTCTCATTCCTTGGAAATGTCGTGCGTCATGGCATCGATATAGGTGCTCACGAGCTCCTGACTGTAGACGTGCAAAACAGCCATGAAGACAAGCTTTTTGCACTGGGTATGCAGGTATATGCTCACTGGAACCAACACGACGCCCGGGTGATCGATGACTGAACTCACTGCTTCGAGCCCATTGGACAAAGCAGGTGCTACATCTAGGCACGTGCTGGATCAGCCCTGGCTGTTGCTTACACCGTTGCTGGGGCTGCTCGTTTTTGTTTTCTTCCTGCCTATCGGCTGGTTCCTGTTTCAGGCTATATCGGAGTCGGATCTTTCCCTGATGGAGCAGTTGAACTCTGTCCTGCTCTCGCCCGATATCTCTTATGTACTATGGAACACCAATCTCATTGCGTTGATTGTTACGCTGACCGTGCTCCTGATGGCGTACCCCATCGCCTATGTGTTGGCATATTCCAATAAGCTGTTCTTTACCCTGATCATTATCAGCGTCATCGTTCCCTACTTTACGTCGGTCGTTGTTCGGACATATTCATGGATGGTCTTATTAGGGCGCAATGGCATCTTGAACCAGCTGTTGCTAAATTCGGGCGTCATCGATCAGCCTCTGGAGCTCATGTACAACCGAACGGGCGTTATTATCGGTATGTCATATGTGCTGCTGCCCTATTTGGTGCTCACGCTTTTCTCCGCCATGAAAGGCATTGATTACAACCTGATCCGTGCTGCCCAGAGCATGGGGGCATCTGGGACCTACACGTTTCTAAAGGTGTTCCTGCCCCTTAGCATGCCCGGGCTGATTTCAGGATGTCTGATTGTCTTTATCCTGGCCATTGGGTTCTTCATAACGCCAGCCCTTATGGGCGGAGCTGAAGATGTCATGATCGCCATGCTCATTCAACGCGAAATCGAACTTAACCTGAATTGGCCTGTAGCGGCCATGCTGTCGTTGGCGCTACTCGCAGTCACCTTAGTACTGTATGCAATCTATTATCGCTACACCAATCTTGACCGCATGCTTGGCAAATAGACAAGAATGGAGCAAACCATGCGATGTAACCTCTCTCTGCGTATCATTACCTCGGTGCTGTGCCTAGTACTGATGCTGCCCATATTGGTCGTGCTCACCGCGTCGGTCAATGACCAGAGCTATCTGAGCTTTCCACCAGAATCAGTCTCGCTACGCTGGTTCAACAGCTTTTTCGGGGACTTACGCTGGCGCAATGCCTTATATACCAGCCTGATCATCGGCTTTCTGACCTGTCTGATCTCTACCACCATCGGGTTTCTGGGAGCGTACTCCTTCGTCCGTGGACGTTATCGTGGCAAGAAACTGCTTTTATCTATCGTCTTAATGCCGCTGATCGTACCGCACATCATTACCGCGATTGCCCTGTATTTCCTTTCAGCCCCATTAGGTCTCATAGGTTCCAAACTATGGATCAGCATCGGTCACTCTGTGATTGCACTGCCTATCGTAGTGCTTATCCTGATCTCGGCCCTTCAAAACGTAGACGAAAATTTGGAGCTTGCAGCTTTCGGCATGGGCGCAAGCCGCGCCATGACTTTCCGCAGTATAGTGATCCCCTTGATGCTGCCAGGTGTTGTTTCGGCAGCCTTGTTCAGTTTTCTAACTTCATTCGACGAGTTGATCATCGGCTTGTTCCTGTCCGGCGTGCTATCAGAAACATTACAGGTGCGTATATGGAACAGCCTGCTCATGGAAGCCGAGCCCGTCATTGCCGCCGTCAGCGCCTTCTTGATACTGTCCACTGTCGCCATCCTTGGCGTTGAGTCACTAGTCAGGCATAATAGAAAAAAACTTACATCCAGCTAATACAGCGAGAGGGGTTCCGTGATTAATGACTCGTGGTCTTGGTCTTCGTCATGTAGAGGTCGTCTACGCAGTCATACTAACGGGCACAGTCACCGGCGCAGCCGCCAGGCTTAACGTTAGTCAACCTGCCATCAGCAACTGCGTCAAGGAAGCGGAAGAACGACTCGGCTTCGCGCTGTTTACCCGACAACACGGACGCGTTTTCCCCACTGAACGCGCCACCGCAATCTTCTCTGAAATCGAGCGTAGCTTTACCGGATTAGACACCATCAATAGTCTGTGCCGGTCGCTGCGCGATACAAAACACGGGCGATTGTTGATTTCATCGACGCCCGCTTGGGCAACTGCAGTGCTCCCCTGGGTTTTGCACGACTACATGAAAACTTACCCCGAGCTGCGCTTCTCGATTATTACGAAAAGCTCGGAATATGTTCAATCACTCGTTTCGTCTTGCAAAGCTGATATCGGCTTCGGACTATCAGCACCACCCATTCCCGGGGTAGCCCAACTGGAAATCGCAAGAGCCCGTTTACAGTGTGCTCTGCCGCGCGCCCATCCGCTCGCCCAACGTTCAGCGATTCATGTTACTGATCTTGCGGCGGAACAACTCATCACGTTTTCTGGTGTGGAAGGAACGGACGACCTCATCAACCAGGTATTCGCCGATCATGACTTGGAACCACAGTCAGTTATCGAGTGCCCCGCTGCATTGGCTGTATGCGCCATGGTCGAGGCCGGTATCGGCATCGGATTGATACATGGTATTTGCGCTCACGTATTCCGCGATCGCGAAATTGTGCACCTGCCGTTTACACCACAAATCAGCATCAGCATGTGCGCATACTGGCGCACATGCGATGAGCCTACGTTCGACCGCGACTACTTGACGCAGCTAGCCATCCGCCATACCGACGAAATCCTATGTGCCAATCAGGTAGGTTAGGCACTTCAATCGTTAGCACCCGGCCCTAATTAACAGTCTTTTTTTAGAGGTTCGAACCTGCTTGTCTCATCGTCTATGTGGGTCCGAAGATCGGTACTCGGATTGCTGACGAGCTCATGGCTACCGCTGATCTATTTCAATCCACCCTCGACTCCGTCCCACTTCCCTATACAAACACCATAACTCGCGAACTCGCACTTTCTTCCATCCAGGGTGCTCAGTCGCCAAACAAATTCTGTTGGATTAGTTGCAAGTGCCCAAACAGCATGCTCCTGGCGAGGCTTGCATCCCTGTCTTTGAGCGCTTCGACTATTGCCCGATGCTGCAGTTCGTATTGCTGCCTGGTTTCCGGGGTCAATGAAATGCGCTTCAACCGTCCCCACTCCCCCTGCTCACGAACTTTGTTAGTGAGATCCATCAACTGTACAAAAAATGAATTATGGGTGGCAAACGCGAACGCTTTGTGCAGTTCCTCGTCCCAGTGCTCGAAATCGTCGATATCCAAGGCTGCTTCCGATTGATCCAGGCAGTGAAACATCTGCTTGAAATCAGCGCTAGTCGCATTCTGCACGATCAAGCCGGGCATTAAAGGTTCAATAAGCAACCGAGCCACCATCAGCTCGGCGGGGCTGGTTGGTGTGGCCACGGCGCTTTCTTGCGATTGAGACAAGGTTTCAGCCTTGGCCAGTACAAATGTGCCGCTGCCCACGCGCTGACCAATTAAACCCTGATCTCGAAACTGAGCCAAAACACGTCGCACCGATCCGCGCGATACGCCAAAACGCTCGCCAAGCTCTCTTTCGGGTGGCAATTTCACGCCTTGTCGCAGCTTTCCGCTAACCATTCCAGCCATCAAATAATTGGCAAGCGTCCTGGCGCCTTGCGTTCGAACCTCCAGGAAAGCCTGTATTTCCTCCATGTTTCTTCCTTTTGACCGTATATTGCCTTCTTGCAATTATACCAATTGGTTAGATACTACCTAAAAAAGCCCAAACATAGACCAATCATAGCCCTTTAGTGTGGTAGATTTATGCTTTTGCATTTACTTAATGAGGTAATAATGAAATTTGCAACACTAGACAACCAAGGAAAAACACAGGTTTGTGTCGTAAATACAGAAAAAAATCTTTTTTGGCCTATATCTGATCTAATCAGCGAGTTCGATGGCGACATGAACCAATTGGTACATGAATATAAAAATATCAAAGAAAAACTGAACATCGACTCCGGTGGCTACGACCTAAGCAAGGTTAAGACATTGGCACCGATCGAACGCCCACGCCGGAATATTTTTTGTGTAGGCCGAAACTATCACGCCCATGCAAATGAACTTGCTACGTCCGTGTTTAAGGATAATGACAAGAACCCGCAAAGCTGGCCAATTGTCTTTACCAAAGTGCCAGAGTGCGTTGTTGCTCATTTGGATACCGTCGAGTTGCCGGGCGAAGTATCACAGCAAATCGACTACGAGGCGGAACTTGCCATCATTATCGGTAAGGGCGGCAAGAATATTTCGCGAGACGAGGCAATGGATCATGTTTTCGGCTACACCATTGTCAATGATGTCACCGCACGAGACGTACAAATTCGACACCAGCAGTGGGATTTGGGCAAATCTTTTGACACCTTTTGTCCCATGGGTCCGTGGATAGTGACCGCCGACGAGTTAGATGGTAGCAAGACCCGTGTGCGTTGCTGGGTAAATGGCGAGCTCCGTCAGGATGGCGTAACACCAGATTTGATTTTCGACTTACCCACGCTGATTGAAACTTGCTCGCGCGGCATCACGCTTTATCCGGGCGACATTATTGCCACCGGCACACCTGCTGGCGTGGGCATGGGTATGAAACCCGCGCAATATCTTAAAACCGGCGATGTCGTTCGTATTGAAATTGACGGCATCGGTGTGCTGGAAAACACGTTCAAATAACTCAGCTCTTCGCCCACTGATTCTTAGAAAAAGAGACAAATCATGCGTATTAAGCTTAAAGAATGGTCAAGCACCACAACAATACTCAAGATGCTCGGCGCCACGGCGGCGCTGGGTCTTTCCGGCTATGCCATGGCGCAATATCCTGAACGTTCCATTACGATGATCGTGCCATTTCCGCCGGGGGGTGTGGCCGATACAGTCGCACGTCCATTGGCCGATGCACTGTCCAAAGACTTAGGCCAAACCGTCATTATCGAAAATAAAGCAGGTGCGGGCGGCGCTATTGGCATAGGTTATGCGGCTAACGCCAAGCCCGATGGCTACACAATATTGTTAAGCCTGTCGTCTATTTCCATTATGCCCGAGGCCGACAGAATTCTCGAACGCAAGCCCGCTTATCAACTGAATCAGCTCAAACCCATAGCTCGCATTACAGCTGATCCTACCGTGTTGGTCGTACAGGCAGACGCTCCCTGGAAAACAGTTCAAGAATTTATTGAAGCCGCGAAAAAAAATCCTGAAAGCATCACGTACGGAAGCTCCGGCATTTACGGCACGATGCATGTACCAATGGAAATGTTATCGCATGCCGCCGACGTAAAACTGACACACATACCTTTTACCGGAGCCGGCCCTGCTGTTGCCTCATTGCTGGGTGGTCACGTTGAAGCGCTGGCCACAGGACCAGCCAGCGCACTTCAGCAGATCAAGGCGGGTAAATTACGTGCTCTAGCCCAGTGGGGCGATAAACCGCTTTCATCGATGCCCGACGTCCCCAGCCTGAGAGCTTCGGGCTACGACGCTCGGTTCATCCAGTGGTCAGGAGTCTTCGTTCCAGCGAACGTACCATCAGAGGTCATTGACACCTTGAACAGTAGTTTGGGCAGGATAGCGGCCAACCCTAATTTCGCACAAACGATGCTCGGTATCGGTAGCCCGCTGGATTACCAAGACGCAGCCGAGTTCGAAGCATACTGGAAGGAAGACGCTAAAGCGATTGCCCAGGCCGTTAATAAAATGGGCAAAATCGAATGACCCATTTGCCTAAATAGCCATGTTGGCCGGCATATTGGAGGGCTGGTTCGGCAAGCTGGCTTTTGGGTGAGCTTGACTCCCCCGCACCCAAAGACCTTCTCGTGGCGGTGCAGCGGCAGGTGCGTGGCGCAGGGGAATCGCCCCCCCTGCGCTCTCCCAGAACCGGACCTGAGCCTTCGGCATCGACCTGAGCGCATGCCGCATCCACCCAAGAGAATGATGGAACCACTCTTATTAAAGCTCAACCGACCAGCATCGTTCCATTGACGCCACAAGGCGTATGCCTTCAAGTCTGTGTGGCCACACCCAACAGGCGCTGCTGGAGATCGGGATCTTGACGCAGCGCATCGGCCGTCACCCGGCGTTCGAACACGCCATTCAGCATGACCGCAACCTCATCCGCCACGGCGAGTGCAACGCCCAGATTCTGTTCTACCAGCAGCAACGCATTTCCTTCCTGGACGAGATTCTGCAAAACCTTGACAACCTGTTCGACCATGACAGGGGCCAGTCCTTCGGTGGGCTCGTCCATGATGATCAGGCGCGGGTTGCTAAGCAGCGCTCGTGCGATCGCCACCATTTGCTGCTCACCGCCCGAAAGCTCGGCGCCCAAATTCTGTCGCCGTTCCGCCAGTCGGGGAAACGTATCGTAGACGCGTTCGCGAGTCCACGATCCCTTGCTGCGTTGTGCAAGCTTCAGGTGTTCATCGACAGTAAGCGACTGGAACAGCCGTCGCCCTTGAGGCACAAGTGCAATGCCGTGCGCTGCAATGCGGTGTGGTGGGAGGCCTTGCAAGGGCACACCGTCCAGGGTGATGCTGCCGGCGGTAACGTTGGCGAGGCCCATGATGCCGTGGCAGAACGTAGTTTTGCCCATGCCGTTGCGACCTACGACAGCCAGCGGCTTGTGACCCAGCTCCAGGCTGGCTCCATGCAGTATTCGTACGCGACCGTAATGCACTTCGAGGTTTTGAATTTCAAGCCGCATCGACGCCCCCGCTGAAACCCAGGTAAAGAGATCTGACCAGCGGACTGGCGGCCGTCTCTTTGGGGGTGCCTTCAAAGACGATTTCACCTTCATGCATGACGAGTATCCTGTCGGCCACCTGCAGGGCCACATCCATATCGTGTTCGATCATGATCATGGTAACGTCGCGCGACAAGCCCTTTAGTAAAGTGACAAGCCCAGGCCTCTCATTGGGCGAAAGACCCGCAGCGGGCTCGTCCAGCAACAGCATATGCGGATCGCTGGCCAGCGCCATCGCGATTTCCAGCTGCCTCTGTTCACCATGGGATAAATTACTGGCGAGCTCGTCGCCCACATCTTCCAATCCAATCTGCAGGAGTGTGTCGCTCGCTTTTTTTCGCCAAGGATGATCGACCCCGGGCGCGCGCCAACTGAAGCGGCCCGCATGCACCCCTTGCACGGCCAAATACATGTTGTCAGCCACACTTAGACCATGCAACACCCGTGACGTTTGATAGCTGCGCGAAATGCCCAGCCGAGTGCGCTCATGCGCAGAAAGCATCTGAATGGATTGGCCACGCCAGTCTATGCTTCCATAAGTGGGAAGAAGGTCACCCGAAATCAAGTTGAACAGTGTGCTTTTCCCTGCGCCGTTGGTCCCCAATATGATCAGCCGTTCGCCGGCGTGCGCCTGTAGCGTGACATCGCGTACCGCCCGCAAGGAGCCGAATGTTGCGCCGATACGATGAACTTCCAGAATCGCCGTCATGCCGGCCGCCCGAATAAACCATAGGGCCGGTACGCCAGCACCGCGACCATGATCGTAAAAGAGATAATTGCCGAGTAAGTGGGAAAGTAGGCCAGTCCCAGTTGCTCGGCAAGCCCGATCAGCAGCGCGCCAATTGCCGCACCCTTTAAGTTGCCCATGCCACCGACAATAACCACGACCAGCGACGACAATAAATAGTGGACATCGTCGCCAGGTGCAATGGATAGCGCAGATGCGCCAATGACACCGGCCATGCCGACGAGTCCTGCAGCCATGGCGAATACGCACGTCGACACTAGCGGCACATTCACTCCGGTAGCTGCAAGCATATGGCGATCGTCGACCGCCGCCCGGATGATCATGCCGAAGCGCGTTCGCTGTATAAGCAGCCACAGCACAATGTAGGTAAGAATGGCAAAGCCGATCAGCGCCAGTCTGAATATGGGGTACCCGCCGGCGACGGGTAGTCGCACACCGCCGAACAATGGCTCGGGTATGTTCAACTGGTAGGTCAATCCACCATAGCCAGCCAGCAGCAGATCCGCGATGACGATAGATAAACCGATAGTGATCAGTGCCTGACGCAGCTCCTGACCTTGGTAGCGGTCAAGGAAAAGGCGATGCATCAGCAATCCGGCCACCGCGCTCCCAAGGGCAGCACCGGCCAACGCCAGGAGCCAACTGCCACTGATGTCGGCCACGCTATACCCAATGTAGGCGCCCAGCAAATAAAGCGAGCCGTGCGCCATATTTACGACTCGCATCATGCCGAAGATAATGGTGAAGCCGCTGGCAACGATGAAATACAGCGCCGCCAGCGTGATCCCATTCAGCATTGAAAGCAAAAACGGCTTCATGGGCAGGCAGGATAGTCGCGACTAGGCACGCCCCGGGCGACGAACTGGGCACGATCCTGCCCTAACACCTGGTCCACTGACTCTGTCTTGCGTACCATTTTGTTGTACAACGAGCCATCCGCGTTGCGGGCCACTTCGGTGACGTAGATGTTCGCGATTGCCTGACGGTTTTCGTCGAGCTCCACAGGGCCAAAGGCTGTATCCAACTTTACTTTTGCCAACGCTTCCTTAAACTTGGCCTGGTTATCGGAGAGATCGCCATTGACTTGGTCAAGCGCGGCCAGAACGGCCTTCGTCGCTACATAATAGCCATAGTAAGGGGCGGAAGGCGCAGACAAGCCGTCGGGAAAACGTTTGCGATAGGTTGCGACGTATGCGTTATATGCCGGGTCCTCCAAGCCGTCAGCCACCATATGAGCTGAAGGGATGCCTTCCAGATAACGTTGAAATGGGCCCTTCGTATTCAGAACGGTCTGCTCGACAGTATTGGAACCGGCAATCAATGGCGTATCGGACCCTGCTTGATAGTACTGGCTAAGGAAGTTGACGGCATCGGCGCCCCCGAGCATTACATAAACGGCATCGACATCTTCAGGAATACGCGCGATTGCTGAACTGAAGTCCTTGGTCCCATTGGGCACCCAAACCTTTTCGGGCACCTTGCCACCCTTGCCGCAGAATTCAGTCATAAAACCCAGCACCTGGGTATAGCCAAAAGAATAGTCACCCGACACGACGGCCACCTTTCGGTAGCCCTTTTCATCGTAGACATAATTACCCAGGCCGGCCTGCCACTGGCCGCCATCTGTGCTGAAGCGGAAAAAGTTTTCAGCAGGCGATACCAGTGTGGTTTCTTGGGCAGCCGAGAATCCGTTGACGAACGTGCGGCCTGGCGCGGACTTGGCGTACTCCTTGATCGCCAAGCCCTCGCCGCCGGACACCGGGCCAATTAGAATGTCGACCTTATCTTGCTCGATAAGCTTACGGGCCTTCGTCAGTGCGACGTCTGGACGGCCATCAGATGATTCGCGCACCCATTCGATCTTCTTGCCAGCGACCTGATGACCCGCTTCTTCAAAAGCAAGCTCCATAGCGCGAAACGCTTCCTGGCCAAGAACAGCGAAAGGCCCGTCCAATGTTGCCAGCCCCCCTATGCGTATGGTGTCCTGCGCACTGACCGGCGCGGTCATGGCACTAGACATAGCCAGGGAAACCACCAGCTTTACTAGATTTTTTGTAGACATAACACTCCTCCTTGTTGCTTTATGACGATGTACTTGAAGGCAAAGCCTTGGCCGATGCGTCTCGTTTGAATAACCTGCGCCACATGCCCGCGAGACCATCGGGCGAAAGCATGACGATCATCAGGAACACACATCCGACTAACGTGTTGAAGCGGCTGGCGCCCACGAGATCGACAGCAAAACTTTGAATCAAGACATAAGCCAGTGCGCCAATGAACGCACCGCGGGGGTGACTAAGGCCGCCGATTACCGCCATGATAAGAATGCCTACAGTCGCAGTCATGCCGATCGAGCCAGGCGAAATCCCGCCCTGATACCACAAGTTCAATATGCCGCCCACCGATGCCAGAAATCCTGCGACGCCAAAAGCGGCCACTTGATGCAGCGTCACCCAGTAACCAAGCGAACGCATGCGCCGTTCGTCATCGCGAGCACCTTGCAGCGCCAGCCCAAATGGCGTGCGTACCAAGTGCACGACAAGCAGGTAGGAGACAAGGCCGATGGCCAGGCAAAGGTAGTAGAAGACACGCGGCTCCCGAAGCGACACTCCCAGAATGGTCGGCGCAGTCACACCCCGTATGCCGTCAAATCCGTGCAACACCGCGGTGTTTTGTTGTGCCAGATAATAGAAGATCATGGCGATGGCCAGCGTACTCATAAGCAGGTAGATGCCACGGCTGCGCACGGCTATCGCCCCAATGACCAGGCCTGCCGCGATGCCAGCCAGCATGCCGATCAAAACCGTTGCCGGCCATGGCAGAACCTGGGCACCCACACTGGCGGAATGACTGCCAAGTACGGCCACGGTGTACCCAGCGACGCCTGCAACTGCCATCTGCGCGAGCGAAACCATGCCGCCGTAGGCAGCCAGAAAGGTCAGGCTAAGTGTGATCAGCCCCAACAC
>NZ_JBEBUX010000107.1:0-14747 GCF_040393045.1 Pollutimonas bauzanensis
TAGACGCCTAGACGCCTGACAGCACGCGCCCTAATACCGTCCCGAAATCCCGCGCGTTCTTGAAGCCCACCACGCGCGCATCATCCAATTGCTGGCCTTTCACGTCAAAGAAAATAATCCCCGGCGGCCCGAATAGTTTGAAGCGCTTCAGCAAAGCCCGATCATCCTCGGTGTTCTTGGTGACATCCGCCTGTACCAGCAAAAACTGCGACATCTGCTGTGCCACCGCGGGATCGCTGAACGTGAATTTTTCCATTTCCAGGCAAGACACACACCAATCCGCATAAAAATCCAACATCACAGGACGATTGGTATTGGCCAGCAAGTTATCAAGCTCGGCAACAGAATGCACCTTGGTGAATTGGGCTTTTATCGAGGCGAGGTTTAAGGTCGGCCCGTTTGCGGCATTCCCCCCGCCTGCCACGACGCTACCAGTACCTGCCACGGTCATGGAACTGGTCAAAGGCGCCAGGGGCTGGAAGAAATCGCGCCCTCCTGCCGACACGCCAACAACCAGAATGATTGCCCAAAGTGCCAACAACAAGCCTAGCGATTTGTTAACCAGGCGGCCCACACCAGCGCCGGAAGGCAGGGTTTCGAATGCGCCCAGCATCACCGCGCTCCAGACAGCCAGGAAAGCCCAGCCCAGCATCATTAACCATGTCGGCACAACGGAGTTCAACATCCACCACGCGGTTGCCAGCAGCAGTATGCCGAATAAACGCTTGATGCCATTCATCCAGGCGCCTGCCTTGGGCAACAAAGCCCCGGACGAAGCCCCTACTGCCAACAGCAGCAAACCCTCGCCCCAGGCCATCGCAAACAATGCCGTGCCACCCAACACCAAGTCGCCTGTCTGCGAAATAAATAACAGCACGCCAGCCAGCGGCGCGGCCACGCAGGGCCCGACTATCAATGCCGATACCATACCCATGACAAACACACCGCCGTATCGACCGCCGGGAATCCTGGACAAACGCGCGTTCAAGGCGGTTTGCATGCCCGTAGGGGCTTGCAGCGTAAAGACGTCGAACATGGCCAAGGCCAATATACCCAGTACGACCGCGAAAATCGTCAGCACCCAAGGGGTTTGCAGCCAAACAGCCAGGCTCGCGCCAATAAGTCCGGCGGCCACTCCCAGCGCCGTGTACACCAGCGACATGCCCAATACAAATACTGCAGCCAACGACAGCCCGCGCCAGCGCGACACTTTCTCTGCCTTACCTGCATTGCCTGCGACAATGGCCAGCAGTATCGGCACCATGGGCAACACGCATGGGGTGAACGACAACAACAAGCCTAAAATCAGGCAAAGGACAATGACTTCCAGCCACCCTGCTGCTGCCAGATAGGCAGCAAATCCAGTGTCGCCAAGGCTAAGCGCGTTGCCCAGGCTGGCCTTGCTGCTTGCACCACTGGCCGCGGCCAGTGCCGCCTGCGACTGCGGGCCAGGTACGCTGTCTACTACGCCTGCCCCGCTTGCCTGATAGCCCGTCGCCGTCGGCATCAAGGTGATGTCGGTGGTCATGGGCGGATAGCAAAGGCCTGCGTCCGCACAGCCTTGGCTGGTCACCGCCAGCTTTACTGGGCCACCGGCACCGCCGGCTGTCGATAACGGCAACCGTATCGTGACCTGGTCGTAATAGACTTCAAGGTCTTTTTCAAAAGTGGGGTCGTAGGTAATTCGCCCCGTGGGAAAGATGGGCTCGCCCAACATGCCGGGCGTAGTGTCGGGCGTCACCGCGAACTCGAAGCGTTCGCGGTACATGTAATATTCGGGCGCTATCTTGAAATGGATATTAAGTTCAGTAGGCGACGCCATTGCGGCAGACAATACGAACGCCTTCTCGGGATCCAGGAACTCGTCTTCCGCCCGAGCCGCACCAGCATGCAATAACGTCAACGCCAGCATGAAAGCGGTGACGCAAGCCCAGAATATGCGGTAAGCGCGGCGCCCTTTCTGAGCGCCGGCAAAGGTTCGTGCCCCAGCCTGAATATCGAGCGGTAATTCGGCTGCACCGCGGACTAGCGGCAAATACGACATCAATACTTCCTTTTACTTTAGCGCAACGCGCGCCTGTTGCTATCGATTCAGGTCTGTTCCGGCTGGGTTTGATTGCGCACCCATTCCAGATAGCTTGCAGAACCCCCCAAAACGGGCAGGACGAGGACTTCGGGGACTTCGTAGGGATGTAGCTGCTGTAGCCGCGCAATCATCGCTGGCGCCCTGGCAAGCGTGGTTTTCATCGTTAGCTGAATTTCTTCGGCCCCCTCGAGCGTATCGTCCCACATGTACATGGACAAGCCAGGCGCGCCAAGGTTCACACAAGCGGCAAGATGTTCTTCAACTAATACGTGTGCAATGCGTTTGGCCAACAATAAATCGGGAGCATTGCTAAGCACGACGACGATGTCATTGGCCTGCGTCAGTGCGGTGCCGCTGTCATGAGAAGCGTGACTGGAGGGGCCAGGTGAAGATAAATCAGAGGGTGTGGCGCTGCTCACGTAGCGGCTCCTGGAGGTCGTTGGGAACAACCTATTCTACCCATTAAAAACGGGCCCGAAAGCCCGTTTTCAATGTACTGCAGAGACACGGCGCTTATTCAGCGTCGGTTTCTTCGACTTCAGGACGGTCAACCAATTCCATGAATGCCATAGGGGCGTTATCGCCCTGACGGAAACCCATTTTCAGAACACGTGTGTAGCCGCCGTTACGCTCTTTGTAGCGTGGGCCGATTTCAGCAAACAGCTTGACCACTGCATCACGGTCGCGCAAACGAGCAAACGCCAGGCGTTTGTTAGCCAGCGTGGGCTCTTTGCCCAGCGTGATAAGGGGTTCAACGACGCGACGCAATTCCTTGGCCTTGGGCAAGGTGGTCTTGATGGCTTCGTGTGTAAGCAACGAAACAGCCATGTTGCGGAACATAGCCAAACGGTGACTGCTGGTGCGATTTAATTTACGCAATCCACTACGGTGACGCATGATGATTTCCTATGAATCTAGTTAACGGACAATTCCGTTGATTAACCGGCTCTTCTATCAGCAAAGCTGCGGGCCGGGTGCGGGCAAAATTTTAGCACGATTGTGCCAAAACCTTTGAACTACGTTTACAGCGATGACAGTACCGGATCACACGCCAGGGCGCACAACCCGATACCTATCCCCATAGACTTATGGGCGTTCCAGGCCGACTGGTGGCCAGTTTTCCAGCTTCATGCCCAGCGTCAAACCACGTGCAGCAAGAACTTCCTTGATTTCATTCAAGGACTTGCGACCCAGGTTAGGCGTCTTGAGCAATTCGTTTTCGGTGCGCTGAATCAGATCGCCGATGTAGTAGATATTTTCGGCTTTCAGGCAGTTGGCCGAACGAACGGTCAATTCCAGGTCGTCGACGGGGCGCAGCAGAACAGGATCGATCTGCGGAGCGTTGCCGCGAGCCTGAGGATTGTCGACGTAGTCGCCAGCACCTTCCAGTGCAGCAAATACCGAAATCTGATCCATCAGGATACGGGCCGACTGACGCACTGCTTCTTCAGGCGATACGACACCGTTGGTCTGGATATCCAGAACCAGCTTGTCCAAGTCAGTACGCTGTTCAACACGGGCGCTTTCCACCGAATAGCTGACACGGCGCACTGGGCTGTACGATGCGTCAAGCACGATACGGCCGATAGTGTGAGTGCGGTCATCAACCAAAGCACGAACGTTGCCGGGAACATAACCACGGCCTTGCTCGACCTTGATCTGCATTTCCAGCTTGCCGGCTTCGGTAAGCGTAGCAATGACGTGATCAGGATTGATAATTTCCACATCGTGCGGCAATTCGATATCGCTAGCCAGCACGACGCCTTGGCCTTGCTTGCGCAGTACCAGGGTCACTTCTTCGCGATTATGCAGTTTGAACACCACGCCTTTCAGATTCAGCAAGATGTCGACGACGTCTTCGCGGACACCGGCGATGGTCGAGTACTCGTGTACCACGCCCGTCATTTGGACTTCGGTGGGGGCATAGCCCGCCATCGATGACAACAGAATGCGGCGCAGGGCGTTGCCCAGCGTGTGGCCATAACCGCGCTCAAAAGGCTCCATCACGACTTTGGCGTGATTCTTGCCAACGGGGATGACTTCAATAGAGCGGGGTTTCAAAAAACCTTGTGACGACATGAATATTCCTTTTCAATACCCTCGGCTCGTTACACCGATAAGGCTGATGGATAACCGGTAATACCCCGGCGATTGGCATCGCAAAGCCCACTTACCAGTAAACTGGAAAAGTGGGCTAATGCAATATTACTGCTTTGCTGCTTGTGTCAATTAGCGCGAGTACAACTCGACAACCATCGACTCGTTGACATCGCGTGCAACATCAGCGCGGTCCGGAACCTGTTTGAAGGTGCCAGTCAGCTTGTTGGTGTCGACTTCAACCCATTGCGGCAGGCCTTGGCCTGTTGCAAGGTCAAGCGATTCACGAATACGCAATTGGGCTTTCGCCTTTTCACGGATCGAGATAACGTCGCCGGCCTTGACCAGCATCGAAGCGATGTCGGCAGTGTGACCATTGATTTCGATGGAGCGGTGGTTGACCAACTGACGCGCTTCTGCACGCGTCGAGCCAAAGCCCATGCGATATACGACGTTGTCCAAGCGGGATTCCAGCAATTGAATCAGGGTCTCGCCAGTGTTGCCACGACGACGCTCAGCTTCAACAAAATACTTGCGGAATTGCTTTTCCAAAACGCCGTACATGCGCTTGAGTTTTTGCTTTTCGCGCAGCTGCAAACCGTAGTCGGACGTGCGAGCGCCCGAAGTACGGCCGTGCTGACCAGGCTTGGACTCGATTTTGCACTTCGAGTCTAGCGAGCGGCGCGAGCTTTTCAAGAATAAATCAGTACCCTCGCGACGCGAGAGCTTGCATTTAGGTCCAATATAACGTGCCAAGATGCTTCCCCTTAGATGCGACGGCGCTTGGGCGGACGGCAACCGTTGTGCGGCACCGGCGTGATGTCTGAAATGCTGGAGATTTTAATACCCAGAGCATTCAGTGCACGCACCGACGATTCGCGACCAGGACCTGGGCCCTTGATGCGAACTTCAAGTGTTTTGATACCGTATTCCAACGCGACGCGCCCAGCTGATTCAGCTGCAACCTGCGCAGCGAACGGCGTGGATTTGCGCGAGCCTTTAAAGCCCGCACCACCGGATGTCGCCCAGGACAAGGCATTGCCTTGACGGTCGGTAATGGTGATGATCGTGTTGTTGAAGGACGCATGAACGTGCGCAATGCCGTCCGATACGCTCTTCTTGATTTTCTTGCGTACGCGCGATGCGCCGCTGTTGGAAGCTTTCGCCATCTTCTATTCCTCGATTATTTCTTCAGGGAAGCAGCAGCGCGACGCGGCCCCTTGCGGGTGCGAGCGTTGGTACGGGTGCGCTGACCACGTACAGGCAAGCCACGCTTGTGGCGCATGCCTCGATAAGTTCCCAGATCGATCAGACGTTTGATCGACAATTGTACTTCGCGACGCAAATCACCTTCAACCGTGAACACGCCAACGTGTTCGCGGATACGTTCGAGTTCGGCGTCAGTCAGATCTTTCACTTTCTTGGAGAGCTCGATACCCGATGCTTCGCAAATTTTGCGAGCACGTGTACGACCAATACCAAAAATAGCGGTAAGTCCGATTTCGGCGTGTTGATGCGGCGGAATGTTGATGCCAGCAATACGGGCCATGACTGTTCCTTGTTAAATCTGTTGCGACACGGCCATTAGCCTTGACGCTGCTTATGACGTGGTTCTGTGCAAATTACACGCACCACGCCGTGACGTTTAATGATCTTGCAGTTGCGGCAGATCCGCTTTACCGATGCCATTACCTTCATGGGTTGACTCCTAGTTTCCTTTAACCGGCCGCTTATTTAGAGCGGAAGACAATTCTGGCGCGAGACAGGTCATAGGGCGTGAGCTCCACTGTGACCTTGTCACCCGGCAGAATCCGGATGTAATGCATACGCATCTTGCCCGATATGTGGCCCAATACTACGTGGCCATTTTCCAGCTTGACGCGAAAAGTTGCGTTGGGGAGATTTTCAAGAACCTCTCCTTGCATTTGAATGACGTCGTCTTTTGCCATTTCTTTTTACCGCATTGGCAGTCCCGTACCCTTGAAGTTAGCCTTCTTGAGCAACGAGTCGTACTGGTGGGACATCATGTAAGCCTGAGCTTGTGCCATGAAATCCATGGTCACCACCACGATAATCAACAGAGAAGTGCCACCAAAATAAAACGGTACATTCCAGCGCGCCTGCATAAGTTCGGGTAGCAAACATACCAAAGTTATGTAGATAGCGCCAGCCAAGGTCAATCGCATCAATATTTTGTCAATATAACGCGACGTTTGCTCGCCTGGACGAATACCTGGAACGAACGCACCGCTTTTCTTCAGGTTATCTGCTGTTTCACGACTATTAAATACCAACGCCGTATAAAAGAAGCAGAAGAAAATGATTGCAGCTGAATACAACGTAATGTAGAGCGGCTGACCTGGTGACAATACTGCCGCCAAATCGCCCAGCCAACGCATATTCGGGTTGCTTGAAAACCAGCTGGTGACGGTTGCGGGCAGCAAAATGATCGATGAAGCGAAGATGGGAGGAATTACCCCGGACATATTCAGCTTCAGCGGCAAATGAGAACTTTGCCCGCCGTAGATCTTGTTGCCAACCTGACGTTTGGCGTAGTTCACCGTAATGCGGCGCTGACCGCGTTCGACAAACACAACAAAGTAGGTTACTGCCACAACCAACACCAGGATAAACAGAGCCGACAATACCGACATCGAGTCAGTACGGACCAGATCCAGCATCCCTGCCAAGGCGCTAGGCAAACCAGCGACAATACCGGCAAAAATCAGTATCGAAATACCATTGCCCATACCGCGCTCGGTGATTTGCTCGCCCAACCACATAACGAACATCGTACCGGTAACCAGCGTGACTACCGTTGTAAAGCGGAACATCATGCCTACATCGATGACCAACCCAGGCTGCGATTCGAGAGCGACCGAGATACCGACAGCTTGAATCAACGCCAGAAACACCGTGCCGTAGCGCGTGTACTGGGTGATTTTGCGTCGACCCGATTCGCCTTCTTTCTTGATCGCTTCAAGAGTAGGCACCACGACCGCCATCAGTTGCATGATGATGGACGCGGAAATGTAGGGCATGATACCTAGCGCGAACACGGAAAACCGCGATAGCGCACCACCGGAGAACATGTTGAACAAGCCCAGGATACCGCCCTGGTTTTGTTGAAACAGATCGGCCAGCGCATCGGGGTTGATTCCCGGCACAGGTATGTGTGTTCCCAACCGATAGACCACCAGGGCGAGTACCAAGAAAACGATACGACGCCTTAAATCGCCGTAACGAGAACCTGATTTACTCTGTGCCTGAGCTTTAGCCACCGTTACCCCTTAAGCCAGCGAACCGCCAGCAGCTTCGATTGCAGCGCGGGCGCCGGCTGTTGCGGAGATACCGTTAAGGGTAACTTTGCGCGACAGATCGCCAGACTTGATAACTTTGACGTAGCGTACGGCTTGGCCAATGACACCAGCTTGCTTGAGCACTTGCACGTCGATTTCGTCGACAGGCAGGCGTTCGAGATCGGACAAACGGACTTCCGAAGACAGGTGCTGATTCATAGCGGTAAAGCCACGCTTTGGCAGACGACGTTGCAAAGGCATTTGACCGCCTTCGAAGCCGACTTTATGAAAACCGCCAGTACGCGACTTTTGACCCTTGTGGCCGCGGCCGCAAGTTTTACCAAAGCCTGAACCGATGCCGCGACCAACACGGCGGCGAGCTGGATGGCTGCCTTCGGCTGGTTTCAGCGTATTTAGTTGAGTTTCTGACATCCCGATTCCTTTCAGGCTTCCGAGATGGTAACGAGGTAATCCACTTTACGGATCATCCCACGCACCTCGGGCGTATCGACCAATACGCGGCTGCTATTCAGTTTACCCAGACCCAGACCACGCACAGTAGCGCGGTGGGATTTGTGGGTGCCGATAACAGAGCGCACGAGAGTTACTTTAATTTGCTTCTGTGCCATGACTTACCCCAGAATATCTTCTACCGACTTGCCGCGCTTGGCAGCAACGTCAGCAGGAGTCGAGCAGGCACGCAAGCCGTTAAGCGTTGCGCGGACCATGTTGTAAGGGTTGCTGGAGCCGAGGCTTTTTGCAACCACGTTACGCACGCCCATGACATCAAAAATAGCGCGCATTGGGCCGCCGGCGATAACACCCGTACCTTCAGGAGCTGGTGAAATCAATACGGTAGCGGCGCCGTGCTTGCCGACAACAGTGTGATGCAGGGTGCCGTTTTTAAGGGCGACCTTGATCAGACCTTGGCGAGCCTGTTCCATTGCTTTTTGTACGGCAACGGGCACTTCACGGGCTTTACCTTTGCCCATTCCGATGCGGCCATCGCCATCGCCAACCACGGTCAACGCGGCAAAGCTCATGGTGCGACCACCCTTGACCACTTTGCTGACGCGATTGACCGCGATCATTTTTTCACGCAAGCCGTCGTCGTTTTCTTTTTCGGCGGAATGCTTGCCTTGTGCTTTAGCCATTTGACAATTCCTTGCTTAGAATTTCAAGCCGGCTTCACGCGCGGCGTCGGCCAACGCTTTCACGCGGCCATGATAACGGAAGCCCGAACGATCAAAGGCAACCAGTTCGATACCGGCAGCTTTGGCTTTTTCAGCGACGCGCTTGCCGATAATGCCAGCAGCGGCAACATTGCCACCGTTGACACTTTGGCCAGCGAGCTCTTTGCGCACTTCCGGTTCAAGCGTGGAAGCGCTGACGAGCACACGATCGCCTTCCGGCGAAATGATGTTTGCGTAAATGTGCAGATTCGAGCGGAAAACCGAGAGGCGATGAACTCGCAACTCGTTGATTTTCCGGCGAGTCGATACTGCACGACGCAAACGGGAGATTTTCTTGTCCATAATTCGTCCTTGCCTGCGCGCTTATTTCTTCTTGGTTTCTTTGATGATGACGCGTTCATCGGCGTAACGCACGCCCTTGCCCTTGTAGGGTTCGGGTTTACGGTAAGCACGGATTTCCGCAGCCACCTGACCAACGACTTGCTTGTTAGCACCCTTGATGATGATCTCGGTTTGAGTTGGGCACTCTACCTTGATACCAGCAGGCATGCTGTGAATGATGTCGTGGGAGAAACCAAGTTGCAACTTCAGCGCTTCGCCCTGGACCTGGGCACGAAAGCCCACGCCTACAAGGTTCAGTTTACGCTCGAAGCCTTTGCTGACGCCGGTAACCATATTGGCAACCAGTGCGCGCAACGTACCCGACATGGCCTTGGCCTCGCGAGTTTCGTTGGCAACAGCAAATGTCAGCTGGCCATCTTCCAAACGGACGAACACGTCGCCGTTCAGGACTTGTGTCAGGGAACCCAATGGGCCCTTGACAACAATTTGACCTGCGCTGATAGCGGCTTCTACGCCTTGGGGTACAACGACCGGGTTTTTTGCAATACGTGACATGTGATTCTCCTTATGCCACGTAGCAAAGCACTTCGCCGCCCACGCCATTGGCGCGAGCTTTGCGATCGGTCATGACACCGCGCGGTGTCGACACAATTGCCACGCCCAGACCATTCATAACTTGAGGAATGGTTTTGCTGCTTTTGTAAATACGCAGCCCAGGACGCGAAACGCGGTCGATACGCTCGATGACCGGACGGCCAGCGTAGTATTTCAGGGTGATTTCCAGTACTGGCTTGGCTTTTTCGCCGCCAACCTGGAAACTGTCGATATAGCCTTCATCTTTCAGCACGGCAGCAATAGCTACCTTCAGCTTCGAGGAGGGCATGCTAACCGACGTCTTATTGACTTGTTGTGCGTTACGCACGCGGGTCAACATGTCGGCGATGGGATCGCTCATGCTCATGTGTATTTCTCCTACCAGCTGGCTTTGGTCATGCCCGGCACTTCGCCACGCAGCGACATTTCACGCAGCTTGTGACGAGTTAAACCGAACTTGCTGTAAACGCCACGCGAACGACCCGTGACAACGCAACGGTTGCGCTGGCGCGTTGGGTTCGAATTGCGCGGCAGTTGTTGCAGTTGCAAACGGGCCTGATAGCGCTCTTCGTCAGTCTTGGACTGATCGTCGATGATTGCCTTCAGTGCAGCACGCTTGGGTGCAAATTTTTCTGCCAGCTTGGCGCGTTTGATATCGCGATTGATGAGTGAAAGTTTTGCCACGTCATCGCCCCTTAATTGCGAAACGGGAAGCTGAAGGCGGTAAGCAATGCCTTGGCTTCGTCGTCGGTCTTGGCTGTAGTAGTGATGCTGATGTTCATCCCACGTACGGCGTCGATTTTGTCGTATTCGATTTCAGGGAAAATCAGCTGCTCTTTAACCCCGATGTTGTAGTTGCCACGTCCGTCGAACGCGCGACCCGAGATACCACGGAAGTCGCGAACACGCGGCAAAGCCACGGCGACCAGGCGGTCCAGGAATTCGTACATACGGCGGCCACGTAAAGTGACCATGCAGCCGATAGGATAGTCTTCACGGATTTTGAAACCCGCGATAGCCTTCTTCGTCTTGGTGACAACTGGCTTTTGGCCCGAGATCTTGGTCAGGTCAGAGACAGCGTGCTCAATGACCTTCTTGTCCGACACCGCTTCCGAGACACCCATGTTCAGGGTAATCTTGGTGATGCGGGGGACTTCCATGATGCTTTTGTAGCCAAACTTTTCTTGCAGGTCGGCCGCGACCTTGCTGCGGTAAAACTCTTGTAAACGAGCCATGTTCTTCGCCCCTTAAGCCTTGGCGCCAACGACGGCGCCGCTGGAACGGAATACACGGACCTTGCTGCCATCGACTTCTTTGATCCCAACGCGATCGGCCTTGCCGGACTCGGGATTAAAAAGCGCCACATTGGAAATGTGGATGGGCATGGTCTTGTCGATAATGCCACCTTGCGAGCCGGCCATAGGGTTGGCCTTCACGTGTTTCTTGACGACGTTAATACCTTCGACCAGCACGTGGTCGGCGTCAACACGTTGCAGCACGGTGCCACGACGTTTTTTATCGCGACCAGTCAATACAATGACTTCGTCGCCTTTACGGATTTTTTCCATGGTTCGCTCCTTACAGCACTTCTGGAGCCAAAGACACGATCTTCATGAACTTTTCTGTACGCAATTCGCGCGTTACAGGTCCGAAGATACGGGTGCCGATGGGTTCCAGTTTAGCGTTGAGCAACACGGCAGCGTTGCTACCGAATTTGATCAGCGAGCCGTCTTTACGACGAACGCCCTTAGCGGTGCGAACCACTACAGCGTTGTAAATCTCGCCCTTTTTAACGCGCCCGCGTGGGGCCGCATCTTTGACACTAACTTTAATAATGTCACCGATAGCGGCATAACGGCGCTTCGAGCCGCCTAACACCTTGATGCACATGATTCTGCGTGCGCCAGTGTTATCGGCCACGTCCAGCGTGGTCTGCATTTGGATCATGATTTTTCCTGTTCCAACTTAGTTGTGCCGCGCCACCAGCAAAAGGCGGCGCCACACAACCAGTTTTGGTCCCGTGAGATTTGGTTAAACCAAACCCTGGGTTGAAATCTTGCTGAAAATTCGCTTGGGGTTACTGCTTCTATAGTCTAGTCTGCGCTTATACGCAATCAAGACAAGACAGCAATAATAAACCACTGGCAATATTAACGCAAGCCCTTTAGCCATAAAACTAGCTGTTCTGCAACAGTCGCGTGAAAATACGGCATGGCGCGACTTTAGAGCTCTATTTTCGGCAATCCACCATACCCCTGCAACACCAACCGAGTGTCATCATCGGGAATATCGTCAACATAGACCTTCATGCCCAGCTCGATTGCGGTTTCGACAATTGCCACTGCCAACTTCCTGGCACCCGGGCTATGCAACACGCTGGTCACCACATCTCCGCCCAGCTTCACATAAGCAAGAGGCGCCAAATGCAAATGCATCAGGGCATCGGGCTGCTGCGCCAAACGGCGTAATCCTGTGCGCGCGCCGGCCGCTGCCACCTGCTGACAAAACTCCTGAACCTCGGCGCCATACGCAACCAGGCCGTGGGCATCGATTTCCAGCAGTAAGCGTCGCATCTGCTCGGGATGTGTCAGCAAGCCGCTTAACCGCCGCTGCATTTCAGGCAGAAAATGAGGCTGTAACAAAGAAGGTAATGACACCTTGATTACCAAATCACCGTTGTGCTTATCGAGCCAGGCCAGTCCAAGCTCTATGGCGCGCAGGTCGCAATCAGCCGACAAGCCCAGGCGGACTGCCGCGGGCATGAACAAGTAGCCCGACAACAACCCGGCATCGCCATCGCGCAGTGCCAGGGAGGCCTCGTGACGTTTGCCTGCATTGTCGCCATTACCGTAGTCGGCGCTATGCACGGACAATTCCAGCCTATCTTTCAGCAGGGCATCTGCGAGCAGACCGCGCCAGGCAGCCTCCCCTGTGTCGACGACCCGTTTCCCATGGCTGTTGTCCGCGTAGGAAATGTATTCCACGTCGTCGTGGCCGGCACTTTCGGCCCGCATCAGCCCATGATCCAGCCTTGTGAGTACCGTACTGACGTCGCAATCAGGCGTGAAGTCCGTCAGGGACAAGCCCCAACGACACAAATGACCATCGGCCATCCGTATGCGAAGTACATCCAGCACCTGGCGCACCTGTTGCACCAACCGCGTCGCATCAGGCCCAATGGCGTCCGGCATCAACAATACGAAGTCAGAACCATTCAACCGCGCCAATTGCGCCTGCATGCCCGGAAACCCGCCCATAGCCCGCTTCACGCCCTGCCCCACCGAATACAGCCACTGATCCACCTCGTTGTGCGGCATCGTCGCGTTCACCCCCATCAGGTCCCGCTGGCGAAACAGCAGCACATGCCCGCCCTGGGCTGGCGAATCGGCACTGCCTTTCAGTACCCTCAACAATTCATTCAAGAAGTACTTCCGGTTTGCCAGACCGGTCACCGAATCTTGATTCACTTCCAAGTGCAATGACTCGATACGCGCACTCTGCTCGTGCGCCGTAGCCCGCACCCGCTCGCGTACTGAACGAATCATGCGTGAAGCCTGCGCCAGTTCAGCTACCTGCGTGCGCGGGGACAGCGGAGTAGATTGACCACCCTCGGCAATTAATTGAACTTGCTCGGTAATTTCATACTTCAGCGCCCGCTTCAGCCAACGGATCAGCAGGATGGCAAACAAGGCCCACAACAGGCCAGCTCCCACCACGAGCAAGAAAACCCGGGTACTGCTGCGCCATAGCGAATCGCGCGCCGACAAATCATCGGAGGTAACGGTGAGTTCGCCCACTTGCTTCCACCCGTCGGATACCTGCCGCGTGGCAGTTGGCGTTGCCAATGGCAATAAGCGGCTAAACCAGGCCGGCGCCATACCCTCCCCTGTTACCGCTGACGCCCGGCGTTCAACCAAGACCTGGCCATCAGTGCCTTTCAGACCGATTTCACGAAACTGACCGCTGTCGAACAAGGCGGCAATCAATAGCTCGCGTGTGATCTCGTCCTGGTTGGCCGGCTGAGTCAACGACAACGCCAGCGAGGAGGCCGCGTTTTCGCTTTGCGCCTGCAACTGCGTATTCAAATACTGACGCGCGCCATCGATGCTGAACACCAGCGTGCCCGACAAAATGAAAACAATTGCCACGGTCACGCTAAGCAAAAGCTGTTTAAGTAGGGACATATTGTGCTACGCCTATAAACAAAACTAGCCATCTAATATAAAGAAGTCAGGGCTGGAAGCCTTCTTTTTGCATCTTGGCCAACAGATTTCGCCAATGACCAATACGGTCCGGCGACGCGGCGGTGGAGCCTGCAACATAAATACCCTGGGCATTGAAACTGAAAACAGGCGTCAAATCGCGGCGCTGGCTGGCGGACGTAATGGAACCCATCAGGTTGTCCAGCACCAAAGGATCGGCATCGGGCGTGGCGTAATAGCCCAGCACCATATGCGCAATCGTCGTTGAACTACCCATGCCGCCTATACGTGCTCTAACATATATGAGCCGCAACTTTTCCGCCGGCACGCCCATATGCACCAGGGAAAAATACTTGCCAATGACAAAGTCTTCGCAATCGCCTGCCTGCTTACCCAGCGTTTCCAGCGGCGTTGCCCAATAATCCGGCTGCGCCCAGATATGGCGGTCTTCACCGCCACGTACGGCAGAATTCCAGAAATCGTTCACCGCCCGTAATTGCTGGGATTCGGGAGCGCCGCGGTGCTGAGACAACATCACCATCCAGCGCGAAACTGCCTGTGCGCCACGCTGACCATAACGAGCCTGAGCCGCTTGCTGTATGCGGGAGGCGTCGAACTGCAACGCCGTAGCCGGTGCATACGCCGCTGTCGCCAATGCCATGCCGATAGCCAACAGCATGAGATACAGGCGGGTTTGGTGAAAAACGGACGCGGCGCGCATGGCCAGTGTTGTAACCAAACTGAACGTTAAAGACAACTAGCTTAAACGAAAAGTAAAAAATAAAAACAGCCCCGGGCGCTTGGTAAGTTGAGGAGCATTACCAGGCGCCCGGGATGAAAGGCCGGACGTGCGATGAAACTGCATGCCCGGCCGAGTGGTCGCAGGTTACTGATCTACGTTCAGTTTGCCCTGCTGTATGAGGCTGTTGATCAT